>SKOX01000098.1 GCA_007119835.1 Paracoccaceae bacterium | reverse complement strand
GATGCGCCGGCGCTGACGCTCGCCTCGGCCGGAACGGCTTGAGCCGGGAGGCCGTCGAAACCGACGAATGGAAGGTCTGCTTGCCGATGTCGACGCCGATCACAGAGAGGTCGGCGGTGGCAGGCTGAAAGCGCGGCACAGGTCCTGTTGGGCGCAGGTCCTCGCGCAGGAAGACGATGCCAGCACACACCGCGGCCGGATGCCGAAGCGCGTCGGCGTGATCTGCGTCAAGGCCGGACGAGCCGAGTGCGATCTACCCCGCAGCAGACGAAGTCCGGAGAAGCACATGATACCCAGGGCGCGACCCGAATCCGGCCGCACGACCCGAACCGTCATCAAGGCGGTGGGGCTTGGCCTGGTCGTCGTGGCTGGTGCGGCCGCCCTGCTCGGATACCGGCAGCACGCTGACGACCAGCGCCAGGCGCGGGAGGTGTGGGCGGCGCTCGAGGCGTCGGCCGATCCGAGCCCGCCGCTCTACCACCCGGCAATGGTGGCGGACCTTCCGGAGATCGCCCGGCGCTACTTCGCCCGTGGGATCGAGCCCGGCACGCCGCTCCACCGCGTCGTCCGCCTGGAGATGGAGGGCACCTTCGTGGTGAACGGCACCGACATGCCGATTCGCGCGCGCCAGATCCTCGCGCCGCCCAGCGAGGGCTTCGTCTGGGAGGCGGAGGTCGGCACCGGCCTGATGCGCTTCGCAGGCTCCGACGGCCATCATGCCCCCGAGGGCGGCACCCGCGACAGCTGGACGAAGTTCTGGCTGCACGGCCTCGTGCCGCTCGCGCGCATCGGCACCGGCGCCGATCATTTCCGCGCTGCCGCGACCCGCACCATGCTCGAAGCGATCTGGGCGCCGGCGAGCCTCCTGCCGCAGTTCGGCGCCCAATGGACCCAGACCGGCCCGGACAGCGCCGAGATCCGGTTCGACGCGGCGGAAGACATCGATGCGATGCGCCTGACCCTCGACGCCGACGGCAACCCGGCGGAGATCGTCGCGCTGCGCTGGACCGACGCCAACCCCGAGAGGGTCTACCGCCTGCAGCCCTTTGGCGGCCGGATGCTCGAGACCGGGCGCTTCGGCGGCTTCACGATCCCCACACGCGTCGAGCTCGGCAACCAGTACGGCACGCCGGACTACGCGCCGTTCTTCTTCGCGACGATCACCTCCGCGGACTTCGGCGGGCTGCAGCATTGACCATGCCGACGTCCGACGCACGCCGCCCTCTTCGTCATCGGCGAGGCGCTGGTGCGGACCGCCGTCGCCCAGGCAACGGGCGACCGGATGAGGGGCATCGCATCGCATCGCATCGCATCGCATCGCCCCGCACGCTCAGAACCTCGGGCGCGTGCGGCAGCGCGCCATGCCAGGTCAGCCCCACCAGCGCAAGTGCCTCAAGCGGGACCATACCCGACGCGCCGCAGAAAGCTCCCGATGGCGCCGAAGACCTCGGCCTCGTGCCCGACCCAGACATGGCCGCCGTCCGGCAGGATCACCAGCTCCGCCCCCGGCACCGTCGCGGCCAGCATGCGCGCCCCGCGCGCCGTGCCGAAGAGGTCGTCCTCGAGCGACAGCGCCAGCGTCGGCACCCGGATCGCCCCGTAGTCGAGCACGGCATGGCCGGTCTCGCGCGCGTCGTTCAGGAGCCCGTCACGGCGCGCGCTGACGGGCAGAACACCGTCAAGGATCGCCTGCACCCGTGCGCGCTCGGCAGCTCCCGCGGCGGCGAGGAGGTCTGGATCGGTGGCGAGGAGCGTGCGGATCGCGAAGCCGGGGGCGACCCTGAGCACCGCCCAGAACAGCAGGTCGGAGCCGAGGACCGCATGCGCCGCCCGCTCCTGAAGCGGCGACCACGGCGCCATCGGCGGGTCGCCGGGCACCGGGACTGCCGGCACCAGCGCAACAAGTGCCGCACAGCGATCCGGGTGCCGGATCGCGAAGGAGATCGCCGGCACCGCACCCGCCGAGCCGCCGACGACGGCGAGCCGCTCGATGCCGAGACCGTCGAGCAGGTCGGCGAGCGCGTCCGCCTGCGCCGCATGGCCCGGATCGCCCGGCATCGGCGTGCCGGGATAGCCGAAGCGGGACGGCGCGATCATGGCATAGCCGAGGTCGATCAGCGGCCGACCCATGTCCAGCGCCTGGTCGAACCCGCCGCCCGAGCCGTGGATCATCAGGACCGGTGGGCCGGAGCCCGCGACGGCGTATTCCATCGGACCATGGCGGGTCCGGGCGGATGCGGTGTCGATCCGCGACAGGCGGACGCGGGCGGCCGCCCGCTCGTCGCGGAAGCCGAGGGCGACGAAGCCTCCCGCCGCGACCGCGGCAAGAGCGCCGCCGAACAGCAGCATTCTGCGGCGGGTGATCATCGCTCATCTCCCCTGCGGTCGAGACCCGATGTCATCGCACGTGCGCCAGCCTGGTCGTTGACAAGGATCATGCAGCGCAGCCGATCCCGCCCGCCCTCAAGGCGGGTCGCAGCGCGCGCAAGCGCCTTTTTTCGATGACCGGAGCGTCATCCGGAACGGCGCGCGGCGCGGCGTTGCTCCAGATCAAGGCGCGCGGCCACCGCCTGCGGCGAAACTCCCGCATTCGGGGCCGCGAGGGACGCGATGGCGCACAATCCGCTGGGGGCGTGGAAGGTTGACGCGGCTGACTGGCCGCGCGAGGGGAGCGTGGAGGGGAAGCTGCGCTTCCTCGTGCGCTACGCGATCCTCGCGCCGTCGGGGCACAACACGCAACCCTGGCTCTTCCGGGTGCGGGACGGACGGCTCGAGGTGATCGCCGACCGTCTGCGGGCGCTGCCGGTGGTCGATCCGCACGACCGGGCGCTGGTGATCTCCTGCGGCGCGGCGGTCGCGATGGCGCGGGCGACACTCCGCGGCCTCGGGCATGCGGGCGGGGTGGCGCTGCTGCCGGAGCCGGGGGATCCGGACGTCATGGCGCGGATCGGGCTTGGGCCGGAGCGGGCGCCGGACGCGGGCGACCGGTCGCGGTGCGCTGCGATCGTGCGGCGCCGGACGACACGGAGGAAGTTCGCGGACGAGCCGCTGCCGGTGGGGCTGGCGGCGCGGATCGCGGCGGCGGCAGAGGCAGAGGGAGTCGAGGCTCTTCTGGTGACCGAGCCCGAGCGGAAGGCCGCGGTGGCGGCGCTGGTGGCGGAGGGAGACCGGGCGCAGTTCTCCGATCCGGCGTTCCGGCGCGAGCTCGGTACCTGGGTGCATCCGCGACGGACAGGGGACGGGCTCTCCGGCGCGGCGTTCGGGATGCCGGACGCGCTGTCGGCTGTCGGCGGCCTTGTCATCCGGACCTTCGACATGGGCGGCGGGATCGCGGCGAAGGACGAGGAGATCGCGACAGCCTCCCCTGCCCTGCTCGTCATCGCGACGAAGGGGGATGAACCGCCGGACTGGCTGGCGGCGGGCATGGCCCATGCCGACATCCTGCTCGAGGTGACAGCGGCGGGATGGACGGCGGCTTATCTCAACCAGCCGGTCGAGGTGGAGCGGCTGCGGCCCCTTCTGCGCGAGCGCGCCGG
>SKOX01000266.1 GCA_007119835.1 Paracoccaceae bacterium | reverse complement strand
GCTTGCCGTCATAGGAGAACAGGCAGAGCGTCACGCCGTCGGCGTTGTCGGAGAAGAGGGCGAAGTTCGTGCCCGTGGAATCCGGCGTGGCACCGAGCGGATGCGGCTGCCCCACCCCGACCTTGCGACGGCTCATGGGCGGCCTCCCGCGCGGAGGATGGAGGCGCCGGCGTGGCGGCGGACGTGGAGGTGCGAGAGCGGTACCAAGAGAAGGAAACCTCTTCGATGGGACGTGCGGCCACGGGGGCGGCTGCGGGCGCCGGGGGTCGGATGCCTCGATAACGCCAGCTGCCAGTGCCGGTTCCGCCGCCCCCGCGGCGCCGACTTTACCGTGACGATCGAGTAAGATCTTGTTCTTTTTTAGGTCACTCGCCCTCCATCCGCTCAGGTGAGGCAGGATACGCGCGGCCTCCGCGAAAGGCGTCCAGCCGTGCCCGCGGCCCTTCGTCGCCCAGTCGGTGTGCGCCTTCCGGCAGACGGCGGCGCCAGTTGGGATGCTCGTCGATGGTGCCGGGCAGGTTCGGCTGCTCCCGAAGGCCGAGAAGGTCCTCCATCGGCGCGAGCGCCAGCCGGCAGGCAGTTGCGCCGACATGCGAGAGTGCGGCATCGACCGGCGGGCTGTCGGGCGGCGGCATCGAGCCCGAGGCGGCGCCCGAGCGGCACATCGCGCGCCAGAGGCCCTTCTTGTCGCGCGCGCGGTCGTCGCGGGCCTCGCGGGCGTTCTCCGGAGAGGGGAAGAGGTCGAGCTCGTCCTTCCAGTCCAGGTCGCGACCCGACCACCAGCCGGCAATGGTCGGCAGATCGTGCGTCGTCGACATGGCGGCGCTGTCGGGGCGCCACTTCTCGGGGGCGAGGAAGCCGCGCTTGTTCTGCTCGAACCACAGGACGCTCATGCCGAGGATGCCGCGGTGGCCGAGCTTCTTGCGGAGCCCTCCCGGCACCGTCCCGAGGTCCTCGCCGATCACCACCGCGTCGTGGCGGCGCGACTCCAGCGTGACGAGCCGCAGGAGGTCGTCGAGCGGGAAGTGCAGGTAGGCGCCCTCGGCCGGGAGCGCGCCCTCGGGAACGACCCAGACCCGGTGAAAGCCGAGGATATGGTCGATGCGGATGCCGCCCGCCCAGCGCAGGCTCGCCCGCAGCATCCGCAGGAAGGCGCGGAAGCCCGAGCGGCGCAGGGTCGCCGGGTCGAGCGCGGCCAGGCCCCAGTCCTGGCCCTTGGCGTTATAGATGTCCGGGGGCGCGCCCATGTGCAGCCCGGTCAGGAGATCGTCGCGGCTCGCCCAGGCCTGGCTGCCGCCGCCGTCCACCCCCACCGCAAGGTCGGCGACGAGCCCCATCGCCATGCCCGCGCTCTCCGCGCGCCCCTGCGCCGTGCGCAGCCCGTCCTCGGCGAGCCACTGCAGAAAGGCGTGGAAGGCGACGTCCTGCGCGCGCTCCTCCCGGATCCGCGCGACGCCCGCCGCGGTCGGGTCGGCGAAGTCGGAACCCCAGTCGCGCCAGTGCTGCGGGTGTCCCTGCGGCCCCCGCAGCGCGTCGTGCAGCACCTCGAAGACGGCGTGGTTCTCGACGTCCTCCCCCGCGGTCTCGCGCCAGGCGCGGAAGGCTGCGGCGGTCTCGGAGCCCGGATCCATGCCGTCGAACAGCCGGCGCAGCAGGGCGAGCTTGCCCGCGCCCATCTCCGGGTAGTCGATGAGGGGCGCGTCCTCCCACGCGGCGCGATCCTGGCCGAGCGAAGCGGCCGCCTCCGCGACGCGCTCGGCGCCGAAGCGCCGGGCCGGGTCGCAGAGCAGGCCGTTCAGCATGAGCCGGTTCGACGGCGAATAGGGCGACGCCCGCCCCGGATCCGCGGCGAACATCGCGTGGACGGGCGATATCGCGAGCGCGTCGGCGCCTTGGGCCGCCGCAGCCTCGGCGGCCTCCGCGACCGCGGTGTAGTCGCCGATGCCGCCGTCACCCCGGCGCCTCAGGCCGTAGATCTGCGCGGCGATCCCCCAGGGCCTCCTGCCCTCCGTCGCAGGCCAGTGGCAGTTGGCCGGCGCCACGGCGAGCGTGACCTCCCGCCCGCCCACGGCGAGACTGTGATAGCCCGCCTCGTCCACCGGCGGCAGGCGCCCGCGCGCGACGGTGCCGCTCAACGTCCGCCCGCTCTCGAGGCGAAGCTCCCAGCGCCCGGATGCGCCCGGCAGCGCGACCGGACGCCCCTGATCGGCCACGATCAGGGGCGGCAGATCCTCGCCGTCGCCGCCGCGCAAGCGCGCGAGGCTCGTCCTGCGCTCCTCCTCGCTCGCCGCCGGGACGCCGAGCCGGTCGAGCACGGCTTCGAGCGTCTCGGAGGCGATGGTCTGGCACTCGCCGCGCGCATCCTCGTATTCCGGCGCGAGGCCAGCCGCCTCGGCCAGTTCCCTCAGCGTGTCCGGCATCCGCCCGGTCCGCTCCGTCACGCCGGCCTGAGGACGATCGTGGAGAGCGGCGGCAGCGTCAGCGACAGGCTCTGGTCCCAACCGTGGCTCCCGACCCCGTCGGCGTCGACGCCACCGCCATTGCCCATGTTGGACCCGCCGTAGATCTCGGCATCGCTGTTCAACGCCTCGCGCCAGTAGCCGCCGTGCGGGACGCCGATCCGGTAGTGGTGCCGCGGCACCGGCGTCATGTTGCACACGACGAGGAGCGGCGCGCCCTCGCCCACCGGCTTGCGCAGGAAGGCGAAGACCGAGTTGGCCGCGTCGTCGCCCACCACCCACTCGAAGCCGCCGGGATCTGTGTCGCTCGAGTGCAGCCCCGGCTCGGCGACGTAGAGGCGGTTGAGATCCCGGACGATCCGCTGCAGACCGCGATGCCGCGGGTTGTCGAGCAGATGCCAGTCGATGGTGCGATCGTGGTTCCACTCGGCCCACTGCCCGATCTCGCAGCCCATGAACAGCAGCTTCTTGCCGGGATGCGTCCACATAAAGCTGAGATAGGCGCGGAGATTGGCACATTTCAGCCACTCGTCGCCCGTCATCTTGTTGAGCAGCGATCCCTTGCCGTGCACCACCTCGTCATGGCTGATCGGCAGCACGAACTTCTCCGAGTAGGCGTAGACCATCCCGAAGGTCATCGCGTGGTGGTTGTAGCTGCGATAGACCGGGTCCTGCTCCATGTAGTGCAGCGTGTCGTGCATCCAGCCCATGTTCCACTTGTAGTGGAAGCCGAGCCCGCCCTCCTCCGGCGGCGCCGACACGCCCGGCCACGCGGTGGATTCCTCCGCGACCATGATCGTGCCCGGGCAGCGCTCGCGGATGATGCCGTTCAGGTGGCGCAGGAACTCGACGGACTCCAGGTTCTCCGCGCCGCCGTAGACGTTGGGGATCCACTCGCCCTCGGCCCGGGAGTAGTTGCGGTAGAGCATCGACGCCACCGCATCCACCCTGAGCCCGTCGACATGGTAGCGCTCGAGCCACTCCAGCGCGGAGGCGATGAGGAAGCCCGAGACCTCGCGCCGCCCGAGGTTGTAGATCAGCGTGTTCCAGTCCTTGTGGAAGCCCTCGCGCGGGTCCTCGTGCTCGTAGAGCGCGGTGCCGTCGAAGCGGGCGAGGCCGTGGCTGTCGGTCGGGAAGTGCGCCGGCACCCAGTCGACGATGACGCCGATCCCCGCCGCATGACAGCGGTCGACGAAATGGGCGAAGCCCTCGGCGCCGCCGTAGCGGCCGGTCGGCGCGAACTGCCCCAGCGGCTGGTAGCCCCAGGAGCCGCCGAAGGGATGCTCGGCGATCGGCAGGAGCTCGATATGGGTGAAGCCGAGCTGCCGGACATAGGGCACGAGCCGTTCCGCCAGATCGTGCCACGTCGGATAGCGGTGGCCTTCGGGCGAGGAGATCCACGAGCCGGCATGCACCTCGTAGATCGAGATCGGCGCGTCGAGCGCCTGGCGCCGGCCGCGGTCGGCCATCCACTCGTCGTCGGTCCAGATGAACGGCTCCGGATCGGAGACCAGCGAAGCCGTCGATGGCGCCGCCTCGCTCGCCCGCGCGACGGGGTCGGCCTTCTGCGGCAGCACGTTGCCGTGCGGCCCGAGGAGCTCGTACTTGTAGCGCGCGCCGGGCTCGAGCCGCGGGACGAAGAGCTCCCAGACGCCCGCCTCCTGGCGCCGGCGCATCAGGTGGCGCCGGCCGTCCCAGGTGTTGAAGTCGCCGACGACCGAGCAGCGCCAGGCGTTCGGCGCCCAGACCGCGAAGCGCACGCCGCGCACGCCGTCGACGGTCACGACATGCGCGCCGAGGCACTGGCCGAGCTCGCGGTGCCGGCCCTCGGCGATCAGGTGGAGATCGAGCTCGCCCAGGAGCAGCCCGAAGGCATAGGGATCCTCGGTCTCCTGCACGCCGCCCTGCCAGTGGATCCGCAAAAGGTAGGGCGTGTCAGCGGGAATCTCGCCCGCAAAAAGCCCGCCTTCGTCGACGACGTCAAGCTCGGCGAGGACGCGCCCGTCCTCCCGCGCCACGGCCTCCACGGCGCGCGCGCCCGGCTGGAAGGTCCGCAGCAGCACCCTGTCGCCGGTCGGGAAGGGCCCGAGGACGGCGAACGGGTCGCCGTGACGGCCCTCCATGATTGCGGCCACCGCTCCGAGATCGAGCCCGACGGACTCCGCACGGATTTCCCGTTCCGGTCTCATGTCTGCCCCCCCTCAACCAGTCGATCGGCAATTGCGGCGAGCCCGGCCACCGGCGTACCGAGCCAGCCCGGCCGGTTCGCCGCGTCGTAGCCCACTTCGTAGGCGGCCTTCTCGAGCAGGAAGAGGTCGAGAAGCGCCGGCTCCGCCTCAGGCGAGATCCACGGCCGCTCGGCCTCCCGCAGCACGCCGCGGTAGGCCTCGACGAAGGCGTCGGACGCCTCGACGCGGAACCGGGTCAGCAGGGCGTGCCGCCGCTGCTGGACCGATTCCGGATCGCCGTCGCTGCGCTGGCGCAGGGCCGTCGCGACGGCATAGTCGAACGACCGGAGCGCGCCTGCGACATCGCGCATCGGGCTCGCCTTCCGCCGCCGCTCCTCCAGCGGCTTCGCCGGCTCTCCCTCGAAGTCGATCAGGTAGACGTCGCCCTGGCTCACGAGAGTCTGGCCGAGGTGGAAGTCGCCGTGCACCCGGGTGAGCAGCGAACCCTCGAGCGCCTCCGACAGGCGGCCGACGGCGCCGAGAAGCCCCTCTGCGCGCGCGACCAGGCCCGCCGCCTCCGGCGGTCCGCCATCGAGAGTCCGCAGGATCGCGAGCGCGTCATGCACCTGTCCGCGCACGCTCTCGGCGACGCGGGCCGCATCCTCGGCCGTCGCCGGCACAGGATCGAACTCCGGTCGGTCGCTCGGCCGCGACAGGACCTCGTGGAGCTCGCCCAGCCGCTGGCCGAGGCGCGCCGCGAAGTTGCGGTAGGTCGCGAAGAGATCCTCCTCGTCGGCCACGCTCTCGCCGGTCAGGACGATGCCCTCGACCTCCCGGTTGAGGTAGTTCAGCGTCCAGTCCCAGGCATCGCCCTGATTGAAGACGAAGCCGAGCACCGTCGCGAGGATGGTCGGCTGACCCTCGGGGCTGTAGCGCACCACCTCGCCGAGCAGCGGCGGCGTGTTGGCATAGCCCGCCTCGGTCAGGTAGTCGGCCATCTCGACCTCGGGATGCACGCCTTCCCGCAGGCGGCGGATCAGCTTCACGACCATCGCGTCGTCGACGACGATCGAGGTGTTCGACTGCTCCGCGGTGAGGAGCCGGACGCTCGGCTCCTCCGCTTCGGGCAGTTCGGCGAGGCGCGACGTCGCGCGGTAGCGCACGATGCCGTCCGCCGTCTCCCGCTCTTCGCCGCGCCGCAGCGCCGCGATGAGCGCCTCGGCGGTCTCGGGCAGCGTGGCCGCATCGGTCAGGAAGCCTACCCGAGGCCCGCGCCTAACCCGCGCGAGCGCGAGCTGCCGCGCGATCGCGGGCGGATTGTCGTCCTCCCAGGCGATGGCGAGCGGCATCAGGTAGCGCTCGAGGCGATCGCCGATCCCGACTTCGACCTCGCTCAGCAGAACGAGAGCGCGGCTCGAGAGCGGAACGGCGGAGGCGATCCGCACGGACTTCAGCCGCTCGCCCTTCGCCCCGAACCAGCGGCGCTTCGGCAGGTAGTCGGGCAGGACCTCCTCCGAGAGGAGCGCGGCGTTCTGCGCCTCGACCACTTCGCCAAGGCCGCGCCGCATGACCAGCGTGACGTATTCCGGCATCTGCTCGGGCATCTCGGTGTGCCAGGCCGGCGCCTCGCCCTCGGGCATGAGCTTGAACCAGTAGAAACCGTAGGGCGGCAGCGTCAGGAGATAAGGCAACTCGCCGATGGGGGGGAACGGTTCCTCGCCCAGCATCTCGACCGGCACGGCCCGCTCGTAGGTCGAGAGGTCGAGCTCGACCGCCTGGCTCGCCCGGCTGAGGTTGACCACGCAGAGGATTGTCTCGCCCATGTACTCGCGCAGGTAGGCAAGCACCTTGCGGTTGCCGGGCCGCAGGAACTTGAGCGTCCCCCGCCCGAAGGCGCGCGTCGAGCTGCGCACGCCCAGCATCCGCCGCATCCAGTTCAGCAGCGAATGCGGGTCGCGGGCGCTCGACTCGACGTTGACCGAGGTGAAGCCGTAGAGCGGGTCCATGATCGCCGGCAGGATCAGCCGCTCGGGGTCGGCCTTCGAGAACCCGCCGTTGCGGTCGGGCGACCACTGCATCGGCGTCCGCACCCCGTCGCGGTCGCCGAGGAAGATGTTGTCTCCCATGCCGATCTCGTCGCCGTAGTAGATCACCGGCGTGCCCGGCATCGACAGCAGCAGCGAGTTCATCAGCTCGATCCGCCGCCGGTCGCGCTGCAGCAGCGGCGCCAGCCGCCGGCGGATGCCGAGGTTGATCCGGGCGCGCCGGTCGGCGGCGTAGAAGTCCCAGAGGTAATCCCGCTCGCTGCTCGTCACCATCTCGAGGGTCAGCTCGTCATGGTTGCGCAGGAAGATCGCCCACTGGCAGTTCTCCGGGATCTCCGGCGTCTGCCGCATGATGTCGGTGATCGGGAAGCGGTCCTCCTTGGCGATCGCCATGTACATGCGCGGCATCAGCGGGAAGTGGAACGCCATGTGGCACTCGTCCGCGTCGCCGAAGTATTCCTGCGTGTCCTCGGGCCACTGGTTGGCCTCGGCCAGCAGGAAGCGGTCGGGATAATGCGCGTCGATCTCCGCCCGGATCTTCTTCAGGATGTCGTGGGTCTCGGGAAGGTTCTCGTTGTTCGTCCCCTCCCGCTCGACGAGATACGGCACGGCGTCGAGCCTCAGCCCGTCGACGCCGAGGTCGAGCCAGAAACGCATGACCTTAAGGACGGCCTCGAGCACGCGGGGATTGTCGAAGTTCAGGTCCGGCTGGTGCGAATAGAACCGGTGCCAGAAGAAGGCCTGCGCCTCCTCGTCCCAGGTCCAGTTCGACGTCTCGGTGTCGAGGAAGATGATCCGCGTGCCGTCATAGCGCTCGTCGGTGTCCGACCAGACGTAGAAGTTCCGCGCAGCCGATCCCGGCTTCGCCTTCCGCGCCCGCTGGAACCAGGGGTGCTGGTCGGAGGTGTGGTTGATGACGAGCTCGGTGATGACCTTGAGGCCGCGCTCGTGCGCCGCCTTGATGAACTGGCGCACGTCGTTCATGTCGCCGTAATCGGGGTTCACGTCCCGATACTCGGCGATGTCGTAGCCGTCGTCGCGCAACGGCGACGGATAGAACGGCAGCAGCCAGATCGCCGTGACGCCGAGCTCGACGATGTAGTCGAGCTTCTGGCGCAGGCCCTTGAAGTCCCCGATGCCGTCGCCGTTCGAGTCCATGAACGACTTGATGTGAAGCTGGTAGATGACCGCGTCCTTGTACCAGAGCGGGTCGGTGTTCATTGGGCGTGAGTCGGTCATATTGTCGTTTTATCCTGCCGGTGTCAGACGCCAGACGAAGAAGGGGTGGTCGGGTTCGATCCTGATGCGTTGCCACCGCCCGTGCCAGTTGAAGCGGTGGCCGTGCATGAGATCCTCCACCGCGACCGCTCCGTCGTCGGGCACGCCGAGGAGGTGATGCGGCACCTCGATGTCCGCCTCCTGCACGCTCGTCGGCAAGAGATTGACGGCGACGAGAACCGTGTTCCGCCCCCCCGGCGCCTGCTTGACGTAGTAGAGCACGTTGTCGTTGTGCGCCGGCAGGAAGGTGACGCCGTGGTGGCTCTTCAGCGCCGGGTTCTCCTTCCGGATGCGGTTGAGCCGGGTGATCTCGGGCACGATGTTGCCCGGCCGGTCGTAGTCCCAGTGCCGGATCTCGTACTTCTCGGAATTGAGATACTCCTCCTTGCCCGGCACCGGCCGGCCCTCGCAGAGCTCGAAGCCGTTGTAGACGCCCCAAAGCCCCGACAGCGTCGCGGCGAGCGCGGCGCGGCACAGGTGCCAGGACCGCTCGCCCGAATGCAGGTAGGGCGGGTTGATGTCGGGCGTGTTGACGAAGAAGTGCGGCCGGAAGAACTCCTTGACCTCGGTCTGCGTGATCTCGGTCAGGTACTGCTCGAACTCCCACTTCTGGGTGCGCCAGGTGAAGTAGGTGTAGGACTGCGAGTAGCCGACCTTCGCCAGGCGGTACATGACCTTCGGCCGCGTGAACGCCTCCGAGAGGAACACCGTGTCGGGATGCTGGGCGCGGACCTCGCCGATCAGCCACTCCCAGAACGGGAAGGGCTTGGTATGCGGGTTGTCGACGCGGAAGAGCTTGACGCCCTTCTCGACCCAGAACAGCACCACGTCGCGCAGCGCGATCCAGAGCGATGGCACCGCGCCCTCGGTGTAGAAGTCGACGTTGACGATGTCCTCGTACTTCTTCGGCGGGTTCTCGGCGTACTTGATCGTGCCGTCCGGCCGCCAGTCGAACCACTCGGGATGCTCCTTGATCCACGGGTGGTCCGGCGAGCACTGGATCGCGAAGTCGATCGCGAGCTCGATGCCGTAGCCGGCCGCGGCCTGCCGAAGCTTCTCGAAGTCCTCGAAGGTGCCGAGCTCGGGGTGCAGCGCGTCGTGCCCGCCGTCCTCCGAGCCGATCGCGTAGGGCGAGCCGGGATCGTCGGGCCCCGCCTGCAGCGAGTTGTTCCGGCCCTTGCGATTGGATCTGCCGATCGGGTGGATCGGCGGGAAGTAGAGCACGTCGAAGCCCATGTCGCGGATGCGCGGCAGCTGGTCGATGACGTCGATGAACGTGCCGTGCTTGCCCGGCTCCTTCGACTGGGAGCGCGGGAAGATCTCGTACCAGCTGGCAAACTCGGCGCGCACCCGCTCCGAGTCGACCGGCACCGGATCGGTGCGCACTGCCTGCCAGCGCGGGTCGGCCTCCGCCATGATGGCATCCGTCTCGGGATCGAGCAGGATCCGCAGCCGCTCGGCCTCGTCCGCCTTCTCCATCCGGTCGTGCAGGCCGGCGATCGGGCTCCGCTTCGGCGCCTTCTCCGCCCAGCGGGCGACGAGCCGGCGGCCCTCCTCGATCTCGAGCCTGACCGGCACGTCCGCGTCGTGCTTCTTCACGAGCCCGTAGCGGAAGGTCGCGAAGGGCCCGATCCAGGTCTCGACCGCATACTCGTGCCGCCCGATCCGGTTGAGCGGAAACTCGGCCGTCCAGCGGTCGTTGCCGAGCGGCCGCATCGGCACCTCGCTCCACGCGTCGTCGTCGCGGGTCCGCCACAGCACCACCGCGCGCAGGACCTCGTGGCCGTCCGCGATGATGTCGGCCTCGACGACGACGGCGTCGCCGACGCAGCGCTTCACGGGAAAGCCACCCTCGACGCTCGGCTGGACCTTCTCAATCGCGAGCCGCGGCGACAGGGCTGCGGCGACGGCGGCCTCGGTCCCCGACGGTGGCGCGTAGGCGATCGCCGGCGCCCGCTCGGCATGGCCGATCCAGACCTCGCCCGCCTCGAGGCTAAGGCGGGTGCCGGTCGCCACCGTCTTGTCGCCGATCGTCGGCTCGAAGGCGCCGAAACTGCCGCCCGCCATGCGCAGGATCGCGCTGGTGTCGACGGTGACGCCGTAGCCGAGGTCGCGGTTCGCCAGCACGAGACGCGCACGCTCGGCATCGTCGAGGTCGGCGGCGTCGGCGCGCATCATGGCGACGATGCCGTCGTCCGGGCCGGTCAGCTCGACGACCGCCCGCCCCTGATAGCCGCCCGCATCCTCGGCAAGGAAGCCGTTGACCCGCCGGACATCCTCGACCAGCACGCCGTCGCCCGCCTCGGCGAGCGCCGCCATCTCGTCGGGCGATCCCATCCGCGGATCGGCCGAACGCCGCGCGCCGTGCTCGAAGCCCATCGGCACGAGCAGCCCGTCGGCGAGGCCGCCGCACATCCTGAGCGCCTGCCGCGCCGCGCGCATGCGGGCGCCGCCGTCGGTGTGGGCGGACGCGAGCCGGCGCCCGAAGGGTAGCTCCGGCGCGCCGATCACCGCGACGCCCGCTCCGGCGTCGCGCTCCTTGAGCAGGGCAGCCCCCCGCCCCTCGAGCGCGGTTACGACGCCCGTGACGCCAAGCCGGCCGAAGCTGAACAGATCGTCCTGCGAGACGTCGGGCGCGTAGGCGAGGACCGCCGCGTCGCCCGCCGCCTCAACCAGCGCCGAGATCACGTCGTGCGGCACCCGGTCCGCCTGATAGATCCCGATGCCCGCCGCCCCGGCCGAGGCGAGCGCCGAGACGCGGCGGCGCCAGGCGTCGAGATGCGCACGCCCCGCCTCGCTGTGGAAATCGACGGTGCAGGCGCCGACCTTCGACGGCTCGCGCCGCGGGTCGGGCAGGTCGTCCCAGCTTCCGGCATGGCCGTTGGCGGCCTCCACCGCGACCTGGTGCACCACCACGTCGACGATGAGGTCGAGGTCGCGCTCGTCGCAGAGCCGGGCGAGCCGCTCCACCACCGCGACCGCATCGCCCGCCTCGCCGAACGCGGGATGCGCCTGGTCCGGATCGGACGGCGCGAAGACGCCCGCGAGCCGTCCCGGCGCGAAGGGCGGCGCGACGGCCACCTGCGAGAAACCCAGCGCCTTGCAACTGTCGAGCAGCGCAGGCCAGCCTTCCAGGGGGCCGGCGAGGGATGGGTGTACGTGATAGATTCGGAGGCACTGTCCGCGCATCGGTTCTCCTGCCGGTTCACTGCGAGTAGCCGTTGAACGAGGCCGTAGATCATTGGTTCCGGAACAGGCTAACCTGCGCCGGCAGGGGATGGGAACCCGCGCGCGACGGAAAGAGTTTCACCGGCCAACGAAAAGGAGACGTATCCGATGGATCAGAACGTGGAGCGCCGCATCCGCGACCGCGCATACAGCATCTGGGAGGAGGAGGGGCGTCCCGCGGGCCGGGATGTCGAGCATTGGCTGCGCGCCGCCCAGGAAGTCGCAGCGGAAGAAGGCGCGCCGGCTGCCGCCGAGGACGCACCGGCGGCGACCCCGGAGGCCGAGGCGCCCAAGCCCAAACGGGCACGGGCGCCGCGCTCCACCACGGCGAAATCCACGACAACCTCGAAATCCACCACCGGAACGACCGCCAAGCCCCGCAAGTCCACCAAGAACGGCTGACCGCAGCGCCCGCGCGGCGGCGTGCGCTGTTCCTGGGCCGCGCAATCCCGAGGGTCGCGCGTGCGCGCCGCGGTCCTGATCCGCCACCGTCGCGGCGCGCGCCGGCGCTGCGGCGCGTCTGATACCGCTGCGCGGATCAAGCGCTTTCCCGACCACGCTAGCAGCGGGTGCACGTCTCGATCAAATCACTGTTTCTGAACAGGATTTTCAAATGCCCACAAGTGGACGGTGAGGGATGAGGGTCGTGCCGCTTCCTTGTCGGCAGGGAGCCCGACCGCGTTCGCCCCGCTCGGCCGCGGCCGGCTCAGCCGGCGTAAGCCTCGGCCCACCCGTTCTCCCAAGCGAGGTGGTCGGCCGTGTCGACCGGGTGCGGATTGTCCGCGGCGGGAAGCCCCGCGACGCGCGCGGCGACACCTTCGAGATAGGCTGACGGATGCGTGCCGTCGTGCGGCGCGATCGACGGCGCGCCGGTGCGCGCGGCGAGCCTCTGGACGTGGGCGGCATACGCCGGCCAGGCCATCAGGTCGGCGCGGTCGAGGCCCTGGGGGTGCTCCGCCACCGCCCGGCGGCCCCCGCCGGTCAGCGCGTAGCCGCCGCCGCGCGGCTCGATCAGACCGGCGATGGCAAGATCGGCGCAGAGCGCCTGCAGCCGCGGCCGGATCTCGCCGCGGTCGGCGGGCGGCTGCTGTGCGGTGGCAAGCGCCTGGTTCAGGCGGCGCTCGAGATCATCGAGTTCGACCGGCCCGGCGGCAGCCGCGTGGAGCACGAGGGCGGTCAGGCTGGGGTCGCTCAGCAGCGGGCGCTCGTCATCCGGCATATCTTTTGTCCTCGCAGTTCTTCCGTTCCCCATCAACGCGCGAGGTGCCCTTCGGGTCGCGGCGCTGACGAGCTGTTGCGGATGGATTGTGCCGGTTCGCCCTGCCCTGGGATCAAGCACCGGCGCGGCGGAGCTGGAAGGCGCCGCGCGCATCGAGATGCGGGTGCCGGCACCAGCTGGCAACAGGCAGTGACGCCGCCCGCCACACGAGGCCGCCCATGTCCGCGCCCTAGGGCGGCTCGCTGGGGCCATGGCTGCGCGCGGCTGACCGGGGTGCGCCGGCCTTTCCGGCCGCGTTCGGTCCAGGGAATGCTTCCGGCTGGAGGGGCCGGTCGGTTCGGCTGCGACCATCGAGCGCGGCCTTCTCGGGGTGTCCACACCTGGACCCGCCGCAGGACCATGAGATCGAAGGAAAGATGTGTTAGGGTGGCGGTTCCGGGGCG
>SKOX01000235.1 GCA_007119835.1 Paracoccaceae bacterium | reverse complement strand
CGCCGGTCGCCGTGCCCGAGGCCTGGTTCGCGGGCGACCGGCACCGGCCGCGGTTCCACCCGATGCCGCGCGCGGGCTGGACCAACGAGCCGCACGCGCTGACCCACCGCGACGGGCTGTGGCACCTCTACCACCAGGCGAACCCGAACGGCGCCTTCTGGGAGCACATCGTCTGGGGCCACCTCGTCTCCGAGGACCTGGTGACGTGGCAGGCGCGGCTGCCGGCACTGATCCCGAGCACCGGCTTCGACCGCCGCGGCATCTGGGTCGGCAACCGCATCCCCGAGACCGAGCCGCCGGCGATCCTCTACACCGGCGTCGACGGCACGCGGTCGGGACTGGGGCGCGCGATCATGCAGCCCGACGGCAGCTTCCGCCGCGACGAGGGCGCCATCGCCCACGACACGCCGCCGGGCTACCAGGACATGCGAGACCCCTGGATCGTGCGGACCGACGACGGCTGGCTCGCGCTCGTGGGCTCCGGCACGCTCGCGCACGACGCGGCCCTGATCCTCGCCTGGACCTCACCCGACGCGCTCGCCTGGGAGTTCGTCGGGGAGTTCGACACCGGCGGCGCCGAAATGCCCGGCGAATACTGGGAGCTTCCCGTCCTGCGCCCGGTCGGCGACCGCTGGCTCATGATGGGCACGCCGGTCATCCCCGACGCGCGCACGCGCACCTTCTACTGGATCGGCGACTTCGACGGCGCGCGGTTCGTGCCGGACGATCCGGCGCCGCGGGCCTTCGACCTCTTCGGCACCCTGCTCGCCCCCACCATCGCCGCGGACGGCGACCGCCTCGTCGCGATTGGGGTCATCCCCGACGAGGGCCAGCGCCCCGAGCCGGTGCGCCAGGCCGCCGGCTGGGTCCACGCCCTCGGCCCGCCCCACGAGATCGCGCTCTGCCCCGAGCGGCCGCAGACGCTCTGCGCCCGGCTGGCGCCCGCGGTCGGCGCCGCCTTCGCGCCGCGTCGCCTGGAGCAGGCAGATGTCGACCTTGAGGCGGAGCCCTTGCGGATCGACCTCGGCCCCGACCCTGCCTTCTTCCGGGCCGAACTCGACGTCGAGCCGGGCGCGTCCGTCGAGATCGGCCTCCGGATCGCGCCCGACGGCGCCGAGGCGACCACCCTGCTGCTGCGCCTCGAAGAAGGCCACGCCACCCTGGACAACCGGAGGGGCAGTCTCGCGCCGTGGGGTCGCGACGACGTGCTGCGCGGCGAGATCCCGACCGTCGAGCGCGTCCGCATCGAGCTGATCATCGACGGGGCCGCGATCAGCGGCACGGTCGTCGGACGGCCGCTCGGCTTCATGATCTACCCGCAGGGGGAAGACGCGACCCTCCTGAGCCTGAATGGAACAGGGCCGGTTCGGCTGCGCTGGGCCGAGGCCGGGCGGATCTGACGCGCGACGGCGCACCGCGGCACGGCCGGTTCGGTCCCGTAGAGACCGCAGGTCTTGCCTGAGCGGTGGGCGGCCGGGCCCGGATCTCACCGCCCGAGCAGCCACAGGACGAGCGAGAGAAACAGGCTCAGGAGAATGGCGGTGGTGATCGGCAGATAGACGGTGACGTTGTCGCGCTCGATGACGATGTCGCCCGGCAGGCGGCCGAGGCCGAGGCGGGCGAGCCAGGGCCAGAGCAGGCCGACGACGACGAGGATCAGGCCGAGGACGATCAGGAAGCGGGACATGCGGAAAGGCCGTTGCGTCAGGGAATGATCGGCGGTTCTGCAATGTGCAACGCACGCGGGTCAGGTATTGCTCCGCCATGGCGCCACGAGCGCGGGATCGGTTGTCGCGCCGCGCGATCGGCCGGGCACGAGGGCGGGCCGCGCCCGGCTGGCAGAAGCAGGAGGAACCGCGTGTCGACGCTCTTCGACTGGATCGCCGAGGCCCATGCGCCGCGGGACTGGGGCTCGACGCCGGCACCGGGGTCAACTCGATGCGCTGGCTGCAGGGGCTGCCGACACGGCGGATCGTCGGCGTCACCGGCTCGGCGCGGATGGCGAAGGCGGTGGCCGAGGCCGCAGCCCCTCCCCGGCCCCAGGACCGGATGGTGGTCGGCAACTGGACCGACCCGGGCCTCCTCGGCACCGAACGGTTCGACGTGGTGCTCGCCGACTACCTGTTCGGCGCGGTGGAGGGCTTCGCGCCCTACACCCAGGACCTGATGGCGGCGCGGCTGCGGCGGCACTGCGCCGGGCGGCTCTACGTCACCGCGATCGCGCCCTACGTCCCGGGGCCGGCGCCGCGGAGCGAGGCGGGGCGGCTCGTCTGGCGGCTCGGGCGGCTCCGCGACGCCTGCCTGATGCTGGCCGGCGAGCAGCCCTACCGCGAGTTTCCGCTCGACTGGATGCTGCGGCAGCTCGACCGGGCGGGCTTCCGGGTGGTGGCGAGCCGGCGCTTCCCGATCCGCTTCGGCGCCCGCTTCGTCGAGGCCCAGGCCGGCATGATCCGCGACCGCATCGGCCGCATCCCCGACGCGTCCCTGCGCTTTGCCCTCCTCGCCCACGCCGAGGCGCTGCGGGAGGAAGCCCTCGAGGCCGTCGAGCGGCTCGGCAGGCTCCGGCACGGCGAGGATTACGTGGTGGCGGCGGAGGTGTGAGGCGCCGCGTCAGGGATCGAGCGGGATCGACGGCAGGTCGCGGGCCCCGTGCAGGTAACGAAGGACGAGGATGCCGTCCTCGGTCTCGCGATAGAGGATGAGGTAGGCGTTGACCGGGATTGCACGGATCCCGGGGCCGAGGTCGGGACGCAGGGCGCCGATGCCGGGCGAGTGTGCGAGGCTTACCGTCTTGGCGTCGAGACGCCAGTAAAGGCTGTCGGCCGCTGCCGGATTGTGCTGCGCGACATAGGACCAGATCGCGTCGAGGTCATCCTCTGCGGCTGCGGTCCTGGTGAAGCGGACCATCACCCTTGCCGGGAGGCCTCGCGGGCGGCGTGGCGTCGGTGAATTTCGGCGAGAAGGTCCTCGCTCGACTCATACTTCCCGGGACCGCTCGCTATCCCCTCCTCGACCGCCCGCCGGAGGCGTTCGGTCTGCGCCGGGTCGTCCCATTCGGGCTGGTGGAGGAGGTCATCAAGTGCGGCGGCGACCGCTTCGGAGGTGGACGCGAACTCGCCCCGATTGACCGCGGCACGGAGCGCGGCGGCGAGATCTTCGGGGAGGTCCACGGTGACGGTTTCGAGCTTGCCCATGGTGCAGAAGGGTAAGCCACAGGCACAGACACCACAAGGGGGCGCCGAATTGGCCAAGGCAATTAGACCACCTGCTGCTTGCAGCGACTTTCCAGGCAGGTCATACTGAATCATTGCTTTCGCAACTCGCTGATCAGTTGTCCCGGAGGCGCTTATGGTTTTTTCCGACAACGCTTTCCAGCCTGGTGTATTCGCGACGGACATCGACGAAATTGCTAAGCTGGTCTCGCAACAGGCTCAGAAGCTCTTAGAGCCTGAATCCAAAGTTTGAACCGGACCCGGTTCCTTGGACACTCGGTTGCGTTACGCGGCCATTGGGATGGTCGCAAGGTTGTGCTGTCGGCGCATGGCGTGCGGGCTGAGGTGGCCGTTCTTTTCGATCAGCCAT
>SKOX01000436.1 GCA_007119835.1 Paracoccaceae bacterium | reverse complement strand
GACCCGCTCGGCCGGCCCCTGGGCGCGCGCGGCAGCGTCGCCACCGGCGGCAACATGCTGCCCGAAGCCGACGCCCGCGCCCGGGCGCGCGAGATCCTCGACGAGATCCGCCGGCGCGCGGGCGACCTCGGCCGGCCTGAGGTCGAGCGCGACTACCTGCGGCGGCTGCTCGACCGCTTCTGAGGCGGCGGCTCCCGCCTCAGCCCATGACGGCGCGGCGGACGAGGTTCAGGCCCGCGACCACCAGGACGACGAGGGTGATCGTGCGGAACACCTCCTGGTGGAGCCTGTCCTGCACCAGATAGCCCGCGAACATCGCGGCCAGCGTCGGCAGCACCAGCACCGCCGACATCGGCAGCGTCACCGTGTTGAGCACGCCCGAGGCGAGATGCGCGCCGACGAGGACGAGCGAGCCCGCGAAGAAACACAGCGCCTGCACCCGCACCATCTCGACCTTCTGGACCTCCGCCGCCAGCAGGTACATGACGACCGGCGGCCCGAAGATCGCCGCGATCCCGCCGAAGAAGCCACCGATCAGCCCCGCCACCACCTCCCACACCCGCCGCCGTGCCGGCTGAAGCCGCGGCCGCCAGCCCGACAACTGGCTCGCCCCGAACAGCGTGACGAACACCCCCAGCAGCCCGAACAGCGCCCATTCCGGCAGCACGACGACGAGCTGCGCGCAGAGCGCGATCATGACCACGAGAATGACGAGCAGCCGCCAGTGAACCAGCACGCTCTCCCACGCCGCGGCGAGGCCGTTCCTCGTCGCCTGGAAGGCGTTCGAGACGAGCGTCGGCACGATCAGGAGCCCCAGCGCCACCTCGAAGGGCAGGAAACTGCCGAGGCCGCTCAGGGCGATCAGCGGAAGCGCGAAGCCGACGACGCCCTTGGCGAAGCCGCCGGCGGCAAGGGCGGCCACGGCGCCGAGCGCCGCCAGCGGGCCGAATGCGGCCAGAAACCCGTCGAGCACGCCCACCTCCTCACCGGCCCGCAAGCGAGCCTGGCCACCGCGAGCGCTCGGCCCGCGCGGGCAACGTCTTGTCAAAGCGGCGCGACGGCAGCAACGTTAATAATCTTCCGGATCGCGGCCTTAGGCCGCAGCAATCTTGCGCCGGCCATTTGACGCCCGGGGCGTTAACCCCTAGCTTGCCGGCCAAGATGCGTAGCGATTCTGCGGTGCAGCATTCGGGCACGAGCCCGGGCGAGCCCACCGCGCCGAGACCGAAGGGGAGCTCCTCATGAACCAGCCCGTCCACATCTTCGCGCCCGACGACGACACGGCCCTCCTCACCGACACCGATGCGGCGCTCGACGCCGCGCGGGGGCTGCTCGCGGCCGGACGCGAGGCGCTTGCGGCCCGCATCAGTGCCGATGGGCGCATCTCGAACGCGGCCCTCGAGGCCGACCAGAACGCCGCGCACGGGCTCGCCTGGCTCGCCACCTACGTCGAGAGCCTCGCGCAGCTCCGCGGCTGGGCCGAGCGCCTCGCCGCGGACGGGCGGTTCGGGGAGGCCGAGCGGCTGATCGTCGCGATCGGCTTCGGCGAGTATCTCGCGCAGATCGCCGGCGGGATCCCGATGTCGCAGACCGAGATCGTGCGGCCGGCCGACCTCGGGCTCGATGCGGGCGCCGTGGCAACCTTCCGCACCGACGCCGTCGAGCGGCTGATCGAGACCGGCAACACCGACGCCGCGCGCCGGCGCCTCGCGGAGATCATGGCCGAGCAGACCGGCGCCGCGACCTTCGGGGCGAGCGGGCTCGACGAGGAATACGAGATGATCCGCGACCAGTTCCGCCGCTTCGCGGAGGACCGGGTCGTGCCCCACGCCCACGAGTGGCACCTGAAGGACGCGCTCATCCCGATGGAGATCATCGAGGAGATGGGCGAGCTCGGCGTCTTCGGCCTGACCATACCCGAGGAGCATGGCGGCTTCGGCATGTCGAAGACCGCGATGTGCGTGGTCTCGGAGGAGCTCTCCCGCGGCTACATCGGCGTCGGCTCGCTCGGCACCCGCTCGGAGATCGCCGCCGAGCTCATCCTCTGCGGCGGCACCGACGAGCAGAAGGCCGAGTGGCTGCCGAAGATCGCCTCGGCCGAGGTGCTGCCGACCGCGGTCTTCACCGAGCCGAACACCGGCTCCGACCTCGGCAGCCTGCGCACGCGGGCGGTGCGGGACGGCGACGACTGGCTGGTGACCGGGTCCAAGACCTGGATCACCCATGCGGCGCGTGCCGACGTGATGACCATGCTCGTCCGCACCGACCCCGCGACCGACGACTACCGCGGCCTGTCGATGCTCCTGGCCGAGAAGCCGCGCGGCACCTGCGAGGATCCCTTCCCGGTCGAAGGCCTCAGCGGTGGCGAGATCGAGGTGCTCGGATACCGTGGCATGAAGGAGTACGAGCTCGGCTTCGACGGCTTCCGCGTGCCCGGCGCGGCGCTCCTCGGCGGCGTCGAGGGCCAGGGCTTCAAGCAGCTCATGCAGACCTTCGAGAGCGCGCGCATCCAGACCGCGGCCCGCGCCATCGGCGTCGCGCAGAACGCGCTCGAGCTCGGCCTGCGCTACGCCCAGGATCGCAAGCAGTTCGGCAAGCCGCTGATCGCCTTCCCTCGCGTCGCGGGCAAGCTCGCGCTGATGGCCGTCGAGATCATGATCGCCCGCCAGCTCACCTACCACGCCGCACGCGAGAAGGACGAGGGCCGGCGATGCGACCTCGAGGCCGGCATGGCCAAGCTGCTCGGCGCCCGCGTCGCGTGGTCCGCGGCCGACAACGCCTTGCAGATTCACGGTGGAAACGGTTTTGCCTTGGAATACCCGATCAGCCGCGTACTGTGCGACGCGCGCATCCTCAACATCTTCGAGGGTGCCGCGGAGATACAGGCGCAGGTGATCGCAAGGCGCCTGCTGGACAGCGGAGGGAAGTGAACATGCGTCTCGCGATTGTTCTGGTGGCTGCGGGGATCGTCCTCGGGGCCTGCACGCGGGCAGAGCCGCCGGTGCTGATGGAGGTCGCGCCCCATGCGACCGGCTCGATGATGACCGAGCAGACCGACTGGTAGGCGGCGCAGCGCCTCCGCGTCGCGAATCCGATATTCGCGCCCCTTCCGCCGTTTCCGCGAGGTGCAGTGACACCCGCCTCGCGGATCGTCGTTTCGGGGCCAGGACCGGATGACGGGCGCGGAGCATCGCCTGATTATGCGTGCGCGCCCCTTTCCGCGGTGCCCGCTTCCGCGGCGCGTCCGCACTTGGGCTCTCGGCAGGTTCTTACTCTGAAAAGAAACCTGCTGCTGCCGGCGACTGCCGTGGATCACGTGACGCGCGCGCCGGTATCAGGAGCGCGGCGGGAAAGGCACGGTCGGCTCCACGGCCCGGCTGAGGATCGCCGCCACAGCCCGCGCCCGCGCGGCTGGCAGCCGCTCGCGCGGCAGAGCGGGGGCGAGGCGGCGCTCGAGGAAGAAGCCGCTGAGCGCGAGCGCATCGGCGAGGGTGGCGCCGTCGTGGGGCGGCGTGTCGTCAAGCAGGAAGGACGGCAGCGGCAGCAGGCGGTCGACCCACGCCCCTGCCCCGGCGCGGCTGACCGCGCG
>SKOX01000325.1 GCA_007119835.1 Paracoccaceae bacterium | reverse complement strand
GACCCCATCGTCGCCAGGGGCGCGCGCCGCTGACCGGCCCCGGCGGCCACGCGCCCGTGACCGCGCCGGACCGCCGGCGGCTTTCCCCATCGACAACGCCGGCGCCAGCCCTTAGGTAGACGCGGATTCCGCCACAATCGGGTTCGCCATGGCCACCGTCGTCCTGACCGTCCACCTCCTGCTCGCGCTCGGCCTGATCGTCGTCGTGCTCCTCCAGCGTTCGGAGGGCGGCGGTCTCGGCATCGGCGGCGGCGGCGGCGGCACAATGAGCAGCCGCAGCGGGACGACCGCGCTGTCCAAGGTCACCTGGGCGCTCGGCATCGCCTTCGTCGCGACCTCGCTCACCCTCACCATCATCGCCGCGCGCGAGACCGCGGGCGTGTCGGTCCTCGACCGCGTCCGGCTCGACCCCGGCATGGCGCCCTCGCCGGAGATGCCCGTAGCCCCGCCCGCCCCCGGCGACGAGCTGCTGCCGCCGATCCCGACGGCGCCGCAGCCGCCGGTGGACGACGGCCCCCTGACCCCGCCGCCGCTCGACTGACGCCGCAAAACCGACGCCGGCAAGCGGTGGTTGCAGGCATGCCGCACCGCCACAGCATCTTGCGCATGCCGCTTGCCGCCGGGCACCCGCTCGCATAAGGATAGACCCCCGTGAAGCTTCGTCCGGCCGCGGCGCGGCCGCGCCTCGAAGGGCAACGGGATTGGCAATGGCACGATTCGTCTTCATCACCGGCGGCGTGGTCTCGAGCCTCGGCAAGGGCCTCGCCTCGGCGGCCCTCGGCGCGCTGCTCCAGGCCCGCGGCTACTCGGTCCGGCTGCGCAAGCTCGACCCCTACCTCAACGTCGATCCGGGCACGATGTCGCCCTACGAGCACGGCGAGGTCTTCGTCACCGACGACGGCGCCGAGACCGACCTCGACCTCGGCCATTACGAGCGCTTCACCGGCGTCGCCGCCCGGCGCACCGACTCGATCTCGTCGGGCCGGATCTACCAGAACGTGCTCGATCGCGAGCGCCGCGGCGACTATCTCGGCAAGACCATCCAGGTGATCCCGCACGTCACCGACGAGATCAAGGACTTCATCCGCATCGGCGAGGACGAGGTCGACTTCATGCTCTGCGAGATCGGCGGCACGGTCGGCGACATCGAGGGACTGCCGTTCTTCGAGGCGATCCGCCAGTTCGCCCAGGAGAAGCCGCGCGGCCAGTGCATCTTCGTCCACCTGACGCTGCTGCCGTTCATCGCAGCCTCTGGCGAGCTCAAGACCAAGCCGACCCAGCATTCGGTCAAGGAGCTCCGCGCCATCGGCCTTGCCCCCGACGTGCTGGTCTGCCGCGCCGAGGGGCCGATCCCGGCCAGGGAGCGCGAGAAGCTCGCCCTCTTCTGCAACGTCCGGCCCGAGGCGGTCGTCGCCGCCCAGGACCTGAAGTCGATCTACGAGGCGCCGCTCGCCTACCACCGCGAGGGCCTCGACCAGGCCGTGCTCGACGCCTTCATGATCTCGCCGGCGCCGCGGCCGAACCTCGCGCGCTGGGAGGACGTGATCGACCGCATCCACAACCCCGAGGGCGAAGTCCGCGTCGCGATCGTCGGCAAGTACACCCAGCTCGAGGACGCCTACAAGTCGATCGCCGAGGCGCTGGTCCACGGCGGCATCGCCAACCGCGTCCGGGTCCGCTCCGACTGGCTCGAGGCCGAGCTGTTCGAGCGCGAGGAGGACATCGCCGCGCTGCTCGAGCCCTACGACGCCATCCTCGTCCCCGGCGGCTTCGGCGAGCGCGGCACCGAGGGCAAGATCCGCGCCGCCGAGTTCGCCCGCACCCGCAAGGTCCCGTATTTCGGCATCTGCCTCGGCATGCAGATGGCGGTGATCGAGGGCGCGCGGAACCTCCTCGACCTGCGCGACGCCGGCTCGGAGGAGTTCGCCGGCGGGGACGGGCAGCCGTTCACCCCGGTCGTCTACTACCTCAAGGAGTGGATGAAGGCCGGCCTCGCCGTTCGCCGCAGCGCCGAGGACGCCAAGGGCGGCACGATGCGCCTCGGCGCCTACACCGCCCGGCTCGTCGAAGGCAGCCAGGTCGCGGGGATCTACGGCGCGCTGGAGATCTCCGAGCGCCACCGCCACCGCTACGAGGTCGACATCAAGTACCGCGACCGCTTCGAGGCGAGCGGCGTCTGCCTCTCGGGCCTCTCGCCGGACGGCCGCCTGCCGGAGATCATCGAGATCCCCGACCACCCGTGGTATATCGGCGTGCAGTTCCACCCCGAGCTGAAGTCCAAGCCCTTCGAGCCGCACCCGCTCTTCGCCGACTTCATCCGCGCCGCCGTCGAGCAGTCGCGCCTGGTCTGAGGCCGACACAGCCGCGCCGGGCGAGCTGCACCGCGTGCGGACGGCGCACGGACCAGGCTGCCCAGGGCCAGCTCCCCGACAGCTTCGACACGACGCCCCTCTCCCGGGCACCACGTTGCGGCGCACACCGACTGCGGATGCCTCCAGTGCACGGGCCGCGACCGACCGCGGGTGGGCGCCTCCGCGCCCGCCCGGGGGGGCGGTCGGGCGCGGCCCGTGCTTGCGCACGGGCGGGGCCGTTTGCGCCTTCGCGGAGTCCGACGAACGGCTAAGCGCCTTGCCTCACACACAAAGTCGCGCAAGACGCCAGCGCCAGCGCCGCCCCCGCGACCCGCGACCCGCGGGCCGCTCAGGCCTCCCGCTGGAACACCTCGAGCGGCCCGTGCCGGTCGAGGATCTCGCGCGCCTCGCGCTCGGCGTCGTTCGGCGTCATGACCTTGAGATGCGAGGTCTCCCGGTCGAGAAACACCTTCTCCCGATCGAAGCCCGCGTTGATCAGGTCGTTGAACGCGTTCTGCGCCCGCTCCGCCGTGTCGTACTTGCCGGTCAGTATCTTCGTCATCGCTCCCTCCCCTCAGTCCGGGCCGGAAGGATAGCACAGCACGGCGCCCGGACGCATGACCTGCATCAAGACAGGCTGGCGCTCGACCTCCACCCGCCCTATCTCTCGCCCATGATCGCCGACATCCTCAAGCGCCTGCGCGCCGAGCCCGAGACCGACGCCCGCCCGCTGTCCCCCGAGGACTGCCGCCTCGCGCTGTCTGCGCTGATGGTGCGCCTCGCCCAGCAGGGCGACCATTACACCCACGCCGAGCGCGAGATGATCGAGCATGTGATCTGCGAGCGCTACGGCGTCAGCGCCAAGGCGGCCGAGGCGCTCCGGAAGGAGGCTGAGACGCTCGAGTCCCAGGCCTCCGACACCGTGCGCTTCACCCGCCTCGTCAAGGCAGCCGTGCCCTACGACGAGCGCGAACGCGTGATCGAGGCGCTGTGGCGGGTCGCGATCACCGACGGCATCAAGGCCGAGGAGCACGGCTTCCTGCGCCTGGTGGCGAGCCTGATCGGCGTCTCCGACGTCGACAGCGGCCTCGCCCGCCAGCGCGCCCAGCGCGCGCTCGGCCGCGACTGAGGCCCCCGACCCCGCCGTCAGGCCCGCGCGAGTGCCGCCCTGCGGCTCCGAGCGCCGCTTGACGGGCACCGCAGCCGGCCCCATACCCCGCCCATGACCGACATCGCGCGCAT
>SKOX01000010.1 GCA_007119835.1 Paracoccaceae bacterium | reverse complement strand
CGGGACCATAGGCGACGTTGTCGAGTACGCTCATGTGCGGGAACAGCGCATAGGACTGGAACACCATGCCAATATTGCGCTCCGAAGCGGGCTCCCGGCTGACGTCGCGGCCGCCGATCAGGATGTGCCCGGCGGTCGGCAGCTCCAGCCCCGCGACGAGGCGCAGCGTCGTCGTCTTGCCGCAGCCCGAAGGACCAAGAAAGGTTACCAGTTCGCCGCGGGCGATAGAGAAGCTTATCCCGTCGACGGCCAATGTCTCGCCGTAGCGCTTCTCGACGTCGAAGAACCCGATGGCGGTATCGCTCATGTCAGAGCCGGGCCAGCCCGCCGCCCTTCAGCTCCTCGCGACGGCCAAGGCGGCGTTTGCCGATGATGAGCCCTATCAGGGCGATGCAAGCGATCATGATCAGCATCAGAACCGCCGAGTAGGTAATCGCCAGCGCAAACTTTCCGCCTTCGACCCGCCTCATGATGTAGGCGGTCGCCATGTTGTGCCGCGCCGAGACCAGAAAAATTACTGCCGAGACCGCGGTCATAGCGGTCACGAACGAATAGACCATCGCGGTGAAGATCGCGGGCTTGACCAGCGGCAGCACCACTCGGCGTAGCGTGACGAAGCCCCCGCCGCCCATTGTTTGGCTGGCCTCCTCTATCGATCGGTCGATCTGTTCGAGCGCGGCGACGCCCGCGCGCATGCCCACCGGCATGTTGCGGAATATGAAGCAGATTACCAGGATCGCCATCGTGCCGGTGATATCAACCGGCGCCACGTTGAAGGCGGCGACGTAGGAAACGCCAACCACGGTGCCGGGAACGGCGAACGACAGCATGGTGCCGAACTCGAAGGCGCGGCGGCCGGTGAAGTCCTGGCGGGTGACAAGCCATGCGGTCAGGATCCCGATGCCGGTGGTCAGCGGCGCCGCGATCGCAGAAACGAGCAGCGTCGTCTGCAACGAGTTCCAGGCCGAGCCGTAGAGGCGCAGGCCGCCGTCTATCTCGAACGAGAACGCGGTCCACAGATGGTCAAAGGTCGGCGTCAGGTCCCAGCGACCAATGTCGTGCACGAAGCCGCCGAGGGCCACGATGGCATAAACCGCCGCCGTGAACAGGATCCAGGGCAGGATGATCGCGATGATGACGCGACCGATCCCGACGGGCAGCGGCGCCGCCAAGCCGGCGTCGGAGCGGCCGGACACTGTGACATAACTGTTGCGGCCGACCCACCGCATCTGGATCCAGAAGGCGACGAGCGTGAGCGCGAGCAGAATCATCGCCAGCGTCGCGGCCTGGCCGAGATCGTAGCGGGCGCCGACGACGGCGAAGAAGATCCGCACTGACAGGACCTCGTAGCAGCCCCCGAGCACAATCGGGTTGCCGAAGTCGGCGAGGTTTTCGATGAAGGCGAGCAGGAAGGCCGCGGCGAGCCCCGGGCGCAGCAGTGGCAGGGTCACGGGAAGGAACGTCGTCATCGGCTGGGCGCCGAGGGTGCGCGAGGCTTCCTCCACTGTCGGGTTGATTGCCTCGAGCGCGCCCAGCAGCACGAGGAAGGTGATCGGCGTGAAGGCCAGAACCTGCGCGAGCAGAATGCCCAGCAGCCCGTAGATCCACCGGGTCGGAGGAATGCCGAAGAGACCGGCGACGAAGCCGGTGACGAGGCCGCTGCGGCCGAACAGCACGATAATGGCGACGCCGACAACGAAGGGCGGCGTGATGATCGGCAGGATCGAGATTGCGCGCAGTGCGCGCTTGTAGCGGAAACCGGTGCGGGCGACGACGAGCGCGAGCGCGAGGCCGAGCAGTGTCGTGAAGGTCGCTGCAAGAATGCCGAGGATCAGCGTATTAATGACCACACCGCAGCGTCCGTCACCCATCAGGCAGTCGAGCCGCCAGATGTCGGGATTGAGGAAGCGCACGACGAAGGGTTCGAGCGCGAACCGGCCGTCTGGCTGAATGAAGGCGGCCGAGGCAAGCTTGACGATCGGGAACAGCACGAAGAGGCCGAGCAGCGCCACGACGAAGACGACCGACGTCGCGACGAAGCGTTCCCCGCGCCCGAAGCCGCGCGCGGCGATCGCTTCGGCGATGACGCAGAGGAAAGCCGCGGCGCTGACGAAGCCGCCCCAGCCGAAGCCGGGCTGGCCATGCCGGGCTACCGGCATGAGGTTCTCGGGCCCTATCGGCGCACCCTGCACAGCCTGCGCCACCGCGTCGTGCATGAAGACGATGCCGATCGCTGTCTCGCCGGTTGCCGCGGCCCGGATCGGCGCACTGCCCGACGCGGTGTACCGGCTGATGTTGTCGTCGAGGGCCTCGAGGTAGGCGAACGCCTCGTCCTCGCCCATCAGTTGCACCAGCGTGGCCAGCATGGTGTAGGCGGTGCCCGAAGAGGCCGGATTGGCAACCTGGATATCGTCGCGGAGCCGCGCATCGAGCAGGTCCTCCCAGCATCCGGGTGGGTTCTCGATATGACGATGTCGGAGTTGTAGCCGAAGCCGAGGGCGCCTGCGTAGATGCCGACTGTCCGCCCAGACATCCGACGCGGTGATATCCGCGTCGACTACCGCCTCCAGCACCTGGCTGTCGTGCAGCGCCGCGTCCATCACCTCGCCGGATCAGCTTGTGCCGCCGGTTGACGTTGACGTGGACTTTATGGCCCGTGATGGCTCTTGCCATGCTTCCTGGTCCAGCGGCAACCATCGGTGCCATTCAAGAAGCTCGCAGCCGGCCACCTCGACAAGGACATCTACGCCCGATGCTCTGGGCCTGCGCTGCAGCGGCCAAGACCTCACAATGAGTTGGAGAGGCCGCCGGGCAACGCGAGGCCCGAAGGCAGGCTTCATCGTGTGCCCGCCGCTGCGCGAGCAGCCGCGACGAAGGCTCGGACCCGCTGTGGATCGACGCGGTTCCACCAGACGCCGCCCTCCTTGAGGCTCGAGGCAACGATCACGCCGTCCGCGCGCTCGAGGATGGCGCCGACGTTTCCCGACGTCACGCCCGAGCCGACCAGCAGCGGCAAATGGGTTGCCGACCGAACCTCGTCGATCTCGTCGAGCGATGCGGCGTCGCCGGTGCGTTGACCCGTTGCTATGATCACGTCGGCATCGAAGAAGCCGAGATCGCGCGTTAGCTCCGTGACGGTTCGGTCAGCCGTGATCGCATGAGCGCCGTGCTTGACGTGAGTGTCGGCGAAGATGCGAACGCCCTCCGCCCGCAACAGGCTCCGATAGCGCATGGCCTCGGCGGCGCGGCCCTCCATGAAGCCCTCGTTCGCAACGTAGGCGTTCGCCCACTGGTTCACCCGAATGAAGCTTGCACCCGTCGCCGCCGCGACCGCCAGCGCGTAGACTGGCGCGTTCGCCAGCACGTTGACCCCCATTGGGGCGCCGGTCGCCGCCCCGATCCGGTCGGCGGCGACCGCGAGGCAGGCCGCGGTCTCGGGCGTCAGATCCTCGGGCTTGGAGAAGGGGACGTCGCCGTGGTTCTCGACGATGAGCCCGGTGAGGCCGCCCTCGATGTAGGCCGCAGCGTCGCGCGTGCAGGCCTCGTAGATGTCGGAGATGGCCTCGCCCCGGTAGCGTGGGCTGCCGGGAAAAGGCGGGCAATGGACGACGCCGATCAGCGCCTTGTCGGCGCCGAAGATGTCCCGTATCGCCGTCGCCGGCCGGTCGGAGATCGTGGTCATCGGGAGGGTTCTCCTTGGGTCAGCGGGCGTGGGTCATCGGCAACGCGGCGTGGGACGAGACGCTGCACGTCACGGCACTGCCGCGGCCGGGCGCTTCGATGCACATAAGGCGGGGCCGGTCGGGGCCAGGCGGCAAGGGGCTCAACCAGGCGGCCGTGCTTGCACGGGCAGGTGTCCCGACGGTTCTGGTCGCGGCGATCGGTGCTGACGCGGCGGGCGAACAACTCGCCGCCCTCGTCGTAGACGAGGGGATCGGCGGCGGGCTGCTTCTGCGCGACGGGCTCGCCACCGATTGGTCCGGCATCCTCGTCGCCGAGGTGGGCGAGAACGCCGTCCTGACCACCCGAGCCTGCGCCGGCAGCGTCCGGCCAGACGAGGTGGATGCAGCCCTCCGGTCGGCGAAGCCGGGCGATCTCCTGGTTCTGCAGGGCAATCTCGCGCTTGAGGCGACGGAAGGGGCCATCGTGGCGGCACGGGCGCGTGGCATGCGGGTGGCGCTTAATCCCTCGCCGCCTGGCCTGGCCTTTGCGCCGCTCCTTGCAAGGGTGGACGTCCTTTTTCTCAACCGGGATGAGGCGCAGGTTTTCGGATCAGCCGAGCCTGAAGCCTTGCGCGCGCTCGGCGCGCCCATCGCTATCTTGACGCTCGGCGCGGAGGGCGCCTGCCGCGTCACGGCGCAAAGCGTCGAGGCGGTGCCGGCGGTGCCGGCGACCTCCGTCGACCCGACGGGCGCGGGCGACGCCTTCATGGCGACGGCGCTCGCCCATGCGCTCCGGCGCGACCGCCTGCCCGACAGGGCGGCGCTCGAAGCGGCGGCCGCTGCCGCGTCGCTCGCCGTGGCCCGGGAGGGCGCCTTTGCGGGCCTGCCTTCGAGGGAGGCTCTCGCGCCGCTCATCGCGGCGCCGTGAGCCAGCCGAGCAGGTTCTTCCAGAGCCGCCCGTAGCCCTCCCAGACGCAGAAGTCCGGCGACAGCCAGTGCGGTCCGATATCGCTCGTCCACGCGGCGGTCCGTCCTCGGCCGTGCTGGCCGAGGACGAGGAGCGGATGCCCGCCCTGATCGGCCGGTAACCGGGCGAGGACCTGGCTCCCCGGCTTCGGCTCGACCTCGTTGACGCCGAGGAGCGGCGGCCAGGCGCCGCCGAGCCCGACCAGCACGGGGTGGTCCGGCTCGACGAGCTCGGCGCCGCAGCCCTCCGGCACCTCGACCCGGTCGTCGTAGGGCAGGCAGGTAACCGGCAGTGTCTCCTCGACTGGGGTGCGGCGCCAGCGAGCCCGCCCGTCGATTCCCTGGAACGAGAAGTAGCCCCCGACCATCAGCAGCCCGCCGCCCGCCGCCGTCCAGTCGCGGATCAGCTTCAGCCGGTTCGGCACCGTGCGCGAGTGCAGCCAGACGGCGGGTGGCAGGAGCAGGGTGTTGGCGCCGATGTCGGAGAGAATGATCGCATCGTAGCCGGCGAGCCCATCCCGGTCGAAGGGGAAGCCTTCTGCCGCCTCGTGGGCCGGCATGTAGGTGAGCGCGAAGTCCGACCCCGCGAGCGCCTTGACGAGTGGCTCGGCCCCGAGATGGAAGGTGACCGAGCCGAACTGGTCGAATCCCTTGTAATGGGTCGCGCTCGAGACCCAGCTCTCGCCCACGAGGAGCACGTTGGGCATGGTTTTCTCCCTCAGTCGCGCGTGTGGAAAACACGGCGCGGGTTGTCGATCATCAGCGCCTGCGCTGCCGCAGGATCGAGCCCGTGGCGGACGAGGCGCGGCAGGAAGTGGCGGACGACGTATGCGTAGCCGTTCCCGCCGTGGCGGGTCAGCATCATCTTGAGGAAGACGTCTTGGCTGAGCAGCACGCGGTCTGCGTGCCCCGCTTCGATCAGCCGCATTATGCCCGCCGCGTTCGCCTCGTCGTCCGGGCATTGCACTCCCTGATCGGCATAGAAGTAGTCCATGCCGATCATGTCGTATTCGATGAAGGCGCCGCGCGCGGCGAGGGACTTCTGATAGGCGAAGTCCTTGCAGGACGGGTTCATGTGGCAGAGGATCGTGTGACGCGGATCGGCCCCCTCGGCCTCGACGATGTCGAGCACCTCGTGGCCGAGGCGGAACCAGCCGGGCAGGTGCACCATCAGCGGCAGCCCGGTGCGCGCCTGCGCCCGCGCCGCGCCGCGGAGCGATTTGCGCTCCTCCGGCGTGAAGGTGGCGGAGACGCCGATCTCGCCGATCAGGCCGATGCGGACGCCGTCCACGCCCTCGAGCGCCTCGCGCACGATCTCGTCGGCGATCGCCTCCGCGGACAGTGCCGCCACCTCCGGCGGATGGGAGGCCTGAAGGTAGTAGCCCGCGCCCATGATGATCGTCAGCCCCGTGGCCTCGGCGATGCGCCGCAGCGCAGCTGGGTCGCGACCGATGCCGCGGCAGGTCGGGTCGACGATTGTGCGGCCGCCCTCCGCCGTGAAGAGGCTGAGCTCCTCGACCGCCGCTTCCTCGTTGCGCAGGCCGAGATTGTCCCGGTTCACGAACGGATCCTGCCGCAGCTCCCAGAGCAGCCCCGGCGCGACCGGGGCGCCCGCCAGATGCGCCCGCTCCGGCCCCGGCGGATGCCACCAGCAGGAGCAGTCGTTCAGGATGTGCTCGTGCATGAGCGTGAGCCCCAGCGCCGCTACGGGAACCGGGCCGGCCACGCTCATCGCGAGGCCGGAGCCGACATGCGCCTGCGAAAGCTCGCTCATGCGCGCCTCCGTCGCGGCGCGAGCCGCGCCGAGAAAATCCGCGTGTTGAGCCAGATCGCGACGAGGATGATCGCGCCCGTGACGATCTGAGTGAAGAAGGGTGAGATGTGCATGAGGATGAGCCCGTTCCCGATCACTGCGATGGTGAGCGCGCCAAGCACGGTGCCGAGGATCGTCCCGCGCCCGCCCATCAGCGACGTTCCCCCGAGCACCACGGCCGCGATCACCTGCAGCTCGAAGCCGACCGCCGCATTGGACGAGCCGGAGCCGAGCCGCGCCGCGATCAGGAGCCCGGCAAGCGCAGAGGCCGCTCCCGTCAATCCGTAGACCGAGGCGATCGTCCAGCGGGCCGGCATCCCGACGCGCCGCGCGGCTTCCGCGTTCGAGCCGACGGCGACGACCTGGCGCCCGTACTTCGTCAGCTGGAGCGTCACGAGGCCGAGGACGACGACGCCGATCGCGATGAGCGCTGGCACGGGAATGCCCCAGACGGCGCCGCGGCCCATCGCGAAGAAGCCGGGGATGGGCGGGATCGGGATCGAGAAGCCCGCCGTAAGCCACAGCGCAATGCCGCGCAGAATGGAAAGGCCGGCGAGCGTGACTATGAAGGCGGGGATGCCCTGATAGGCGATGAACCAGCCCTGCGCGAGCCCCACCGCGATCCCGAACGCGATCATCGCGACGACCACCGGCACCCAGGGCCAGCCGGCGGCCAGCAGCATGGCGGCGATCGCGTTCACCAGCGCGACCTGGCTTCCCACGGAGAGGTCGATCCCGGCGGTGACGATCACGAAGGTCATCGCGACGGCGACGATCAGGATCGGTGCGGCCTGGCGCAGGATGTTGAGAAAATTGTTCGCCGTCGGGAAGTTCGCGCTGCCGAGCGAGAAGAAGACGAGGCAGGCGATGAAGAAGCCGAGGATCGACAGGACCTGCGCGTTTTCGCCGAGGAAGTCGAGCCAAGCGCTTCCCTGCTGTCGTTCGCTGTACATCAATGCGCTCCCTTGCCGACGATCAGGGTGACAAGGTCCTCAAGGCTGGTGTCGCGGATCGGCCGCTCCGCGACCTTGGTGCCCTCGTACATCACCGCGATCCGGTCGCAGACGCGGAACAGGTCCTGGAGGCGGTGGGTGATCAGCACGACCGCCACGCCTTTCGCCTTCACCCGGTTGATGAGGGCGAGCACGGCCTCGACCTCGGCGACGGCGAGCGCGCTCGTCGGCTCGTCCATGATGAGCACGCGCGGCTCGAAGGCGGCGGCACGGGCGATGGCGATCGCCTGGCGCTGGCCGCCAGAGAGTTGGGCCACCTTCGCTGTCAGGCGGGGTATGCGGATCTCGAGGGCGTCCAGCATCCGCCGACCCTCCTCGATCATCCGCCGCCGGTCGAGAAACGGGCCCCGCGTCGGCTCCCTGCCGAGGAACAGGTTGCCTGCGACGTCGATATGATCGCAAAGGCTGAGATCCTGGAACACCATCTCGATGCCCGCGGCGCGCGCATCGGCGGGCCCGGTCAGGCGCATGGGTTCGCCGTCGAACGTCATCGTGCCACCATCGGCGATGTAGGTTCCGGACATGATCTTCGTCAGCGTCGACTTGCCCGCGGCATTGTCGCCGACGAGGCCGAGGCACTCGCCGCCCCACAGGTCGAGATCGACACCGCGAAGCGCCTCAACCGACCCGAATGACTTGACGATGCCGCGCAGCGCAATGCGCGGAATGCGGGGGGATGGCTCCCCCCGCAGGTTGGCATTGGCCGTCACTCGAACATCCCGCGGAACTCGTCGACGTTCTCGCTGGTGACGATGGTGATCGGCACTGAGATTACCGCGTCGACCTCGCCCCCGTCGGTGATCGTGTCGAGCGCCTCGACGGCGGCGGCGCCCATGCCCGCAGGATCCTGCTGGACGACAGCGACGACATAGCCCGCATCAATGCCGGCGATCGCCTGTGCGGTCAGGTCCCAGCCGAAGATGCCGACCTGGTCCTGCCGGCCCTGGCTCTCGACCGCCGCGACGGCACCGAGGAGCGCGGGCTCGCCCGTGGCGTAGATGGCGGTCAGGCCGGGATTGGCCGTGATCAGGTTTTCGGCGGCGGTCAGGGCGATGTCCTGGACGTTCTGGCCGTCGACGACGCCCACGGTCTCGACGCCCTCGGCCTCTTCCACGACGCCCTCGAAGCCCTGCTGGCGGATGTTCTGGATAAAGGAGTTGAGCGCGCCGACGATGCCAAGCTCTGCGCCGTCGTCGCCGACGTAGTCGACGAAGAATTCGCCGATGTCCCGCCCTGCCTCGGCGTTGTCGACGCCGATCTGTGCACGCTGCGGCCCTTCTGGCAGGATCGCATCCACGGCGACGACAGGGATGCCGGCCTCCTCGGCCTGCTCGACGGCGGGCATGATGCCGTTCACGTCGATCGCGACGACAATGATGCCGTCCACGCCTTCGGTGATATATGTCTCGATGGCGCTGTTCTGGGCGGCGGGATCGTTGTTGGCATTGAAGATTAGGAGGTTCGCGCCGATCGCGTCGGCAGCCTCCTGCGCGCCCTGATTCATCTGGTTGAAGAACAGCGCCTGCTGGTTGATCTGCACGAGCGCAAATGTCTTCGCGTCCTGCGCCGAGGCCGCCTGCGTCACGAGCGCAAGCGCCGCGCCGGCGAGAAGGCCTCTTGTCGTTGCGGTCATTGGAATTCCCCTCTCTGTCGGTTCATGTGACCGGCGCGCAGGAGGCGCGCTCGACCAGTTCGACGGGCAGGACCATCTCGCCCTGCCGCTCCGGCCCGTCCTCCGGCGCGGCAAGGAGATCGACCGCGTGCCGGCCGATCGCATCAATCGGCTGGCGCACGGCAGTGATCGGCGGATCGAAGAGGTGCAGCGGCTCCACGTCGTCGAAGCCGACGAGCGAGAAGTCGTCTGGCACCCGCAGGCCGCGCTCGCGCAGGACCTGAAGCACCCCGATGGCCACCTCGTCGGCCGCGGCGAAGATTGCCGTCACCCCGGTCTCACGGGCGGCCAGCCGTGAGGCCGCGGCTGCGCCCCCCTCTCGCGTATAGGAGCAAAGGGCCTCGACAACATGCGCGCCCTCCGCAAGTCCGGCGCGGAGCCCCGCGAGCCTCAGCCGCCCGCTCATCAGCTCTGGCCCCGCGCCGAGATAGGCGACCCTCCGATGCCCAAGGGCCGCCAGATGCCGCCCAGCGAGCAAGCCACCGCCGTAATTGTCGCAGAAGACCCGCGGCGCCGGTAGGCCGGGCACGTCCTCATCCACCAGGACCATGCGCCCCGGCGCGACCTGCTGGGCGCGCAGTAGGTCGTGCTCGGCGTGGTTGGTGGCGAAAATGAGCCCGTCGACCTGGTTCCGGGCAAGCGCCTCAATGTATGCGCGCTCTCGTCCCGGCCGGTTCAGCGTTACGAAAAGCGACAGCTCCAGCCGCCGCGCATCCGCCTCATCCTCAACCGCCGCGGCGAGCCGCGCGAAGAACGGGTTGGCGATGTCGGGGATCACGAGGCCGATGCTATCCGACCGTCCCGTGCTCAAGCGCCGCGCGTGCAGGTTCGGACGGTAGCCGGTAAGCTCGATCGCCAAGCGGATCCGGCGCCGCGTTGCCTCGGGCAGCCGGATCTGGTCGTTCACGAAGCGCGACACCGTGGTCGGCGAAACGCCGGCGATCTTCGCGACGTCGCGGATGCGGATGGTCAAGGTGTGCCCCCCTTGCGCAACCGCTTTACGAAACCGGTTGTTATGACGAAGTCAATGAGGCTCTTCGATGCGCGGTCGCCGGAGTAGCGCGCCATATGCCAGCTGCGTCCGGCCTCGATTCAAGCCTGCCGAGGGTCGCGCCAACCGAGAGGTCGATGTTGCCGTTGATCATCACCATCGTCATGCCGAGCGCAAACAGCCCGATCGTCGAGGTCTGGATCAGCACGTTGGAGAGGTTCCCGACCGACAGGAAATGGTCGGAAATCAGGCTGAAGAAGACGAAGACCAGCACCACGAAGGCCCAGATCGGCTGGCGGACCAGCGTCGTCTTCAGGCGAACGGACAGGGCAGCGGACATTGATCTCCTCCCTCAGGCGATCGGCGAGAACAGGCGGCCGCGCTTGCCGGCGACGTCGAGCCAGACCGCGAGGATGATGACGACCCAGGTGACGAGCCACTGCGCGTAATAGGCGTAGCCCATCAGGAGCAGGCCGTTTTGGATGAAGCCGAGCGTGAGGACGCCGATCACCGTGCGGGGGATCGAGCCCGAGCCGCCGAGCAGCGACGTGCCGCCGAGGATGACGGCCGCCAGGACCTGCAGCTCGTAGCCCTGGCCCACGTTGTTCTGCGAGCCCATGACGCGACTGCCGAGGATGATGGCGGCGATCGAGACGGTGAAGGCCGAGATCAGGTAGGTGGTGAACACGACGATCCTGCGCTGGATGCCGGAGAACACCGCAGCCGTCGGGTTGCCGCCGACGGTGAACACCCGCCGCCCGTAGGTCGTGTAGGTCAGCAGGATGTGGAACAGGATGGCGAGCAGCGCGAAGATCACGATCGGCGCCGAAATGCCGAAGACCGAGCCACGGCCGCAGAAGGCGAACCAGGTCCCGGCCTGGTCGGCGATGTCGACGTTCTGGCCACCCGTGTAGATCAGGATGGTGCCCTGGATTGCCGACAGCATCCCGAGCGTCACGATCAGAGATTTGAGACCGGCGAAGCCGACGAGGAGGCCGTTGATCGCACCGAGCGTCAGGGTTGCCACCATCATCGTGAGGATCGCCGGACCCGGCCCGATCTTGTCGTGAAGGTCGACCACCAGGACGGTGGCGAAGGACAGCATCGAGCCGACGGAGAGGTCGAGATTCCCCCCGATCACCACGATGGTCACGCCGAGTGCCATGATCCCGATGATCGAGACCGCCCGCAACACCGAGAGCACGTTGCTCGACGTCAGGAAGCGGTCGGAAAAGAACGAGAACCCGATCAGGAACACGAGAAAGGCAATCAGGATGCCCTGTCGGGCGAAGAGCTGCCCGACCGCCTTCCAGTCGAAGCCCCCAGTCGCCGAACGCGACGTCTCCGTCGCCTGGTAGGGAGCCCAGCATGACGCAGCCATCCGCCAGCCCCTCGACCCGCCGCTACGCCGCCGAGCGGGGCGTCGACCTCGCCGCGCTCGCCGACGAGATCGGCCACGACGCCATCGCGCGCACGGACGTGGACCGGAAGCTCGCCGCGCCGAAGGCGGCGAAGGCCGCGGACCCATCCGCCTCTCCGTGGGACGTCGATCATGCCCGCCACGGGCCGGTGGAGCCGGTCGCGGTTTCCCGCCTGAACCAGGTCGCCGCCGCGAACCTGGGCGCGGCGCAGAGGGAGATCCCGGCCGTCACCCACCACGACGCCGCCGACCTGACCATGGTCGAGAGCCTCCGCGGGCGCATGGCGGAGGAGGCTGAGGCGCGCGGCGTGAAGCTCACGTCGCTCGCCTTCCACGTCAAGGCGCTCGCCCGTGCCCTGGAGGACTTCCCCCGCTTCAACGCTGCGCTCTCGCCGGACGGAAAGACGCTGTGGCTTCGGCGCTATGTCGACATCGCCATTGCGGTCGACACGCCGCACGGCCTCATGGTGCCCGTGATCCGCGGCGTGTCGCGCAAGGGTCTGTGGGCGATCGCGGCCGCCATTAAGGACCTCGCCGCTCGGGCGCAGGAGCGCCGCATCCGGCCCGAGGAGATGGGCGGCGCCTCGTGGGACGGCGAGGCCTTCGTGCCGCGCCTGATGTGCCCGATCGACCTCAGCTACGACCACCGGGTGCTGAACGGAGCGGACGCCGCCCGCTTCGTCACCCACTACGCGCGCCTGATCGCCGACCCGCGCAGGCTCATGATATGACGGCCGGGCGTCTCTTCGACCTGAGCGGTCGGACTGCCCTCGTGACGGGGGCGAGCCGTGGCATCGGGCGGGCAATGGCGCGGGCGCTGGCCGAGGCCGGCGCCGACATCGTCGGCGTGAGCACGCGGATGGCCGAGAGCGGCGGCGATGTTGCCGCCGACATCGCCGGTGCCGGGCGACGCTTCGACGGCTTCTCCTGCGATCTCGGCAACAGGGACGCGATCGCTAGGCTCGTCCGAGACCTCGACGACCGCGCGATCGCCCCGGACATCCTTGTCAACAACGCGGGCCTCATCCGCCGCGCGCCGGCTGCCGAGCATCCCGACGAGTGGTGGGACGAGGTGCTCGCGGTCAACCTGACGGCACCTTTCCTGCTCGCCCGCGAACTCGGCCGCCGGATGGTCGAGCGCGGCTGGGGCAGGATTGTCTTCGTCGGCTCTGTCCTGAGCTTCCAGGGTGGCATCCTCGTCCCGAGCTACGCCGCCAGCAAGGGCGGCGTGGTCAGGGCAATCGGGTGAGTGAACTGGTGACAAGCGGCTGAAAGGGTGAATCTGTCGAAGTCCTCTTGATCTGAGGAGGACGGTTTCGATGGGCCTGGATCCGAGCGGTTGCGAAGCGGTTG
>SKOX01000194.1 GCA_007119835.1 Paracoccaceae bacterium | reverse complement strand
GCAGCGGCGTGAAGCGCCGCGCGCCCGAGGCGGCCGTCGCACAGGATGCCGTAGCCTGGCCGCCCCTTGGCGACATCGAGCGCAGCCTGCAGGCACAGCTCCTTGAAAGCGCCGATCCGGTCGAGGCGCCCGCCCGGCAGGTCCTCGAGCTGGGCGCGATGGTCGAAGGCGAAGACCCGCATCTGCGGCCAGTCGCCCCGCCGGTTGGTCGCCCGGTGGACGTGCTCGAGCTCCGCGTCGTGGCGCAGCGCCGGCACCTGCACGCCGCGGCGCAGGAAGAACTGCAGCTCCTCCCAGGACGGATAGGCCGGCGTGCAGCCGTGCCGCGACACCGCGAGCGCGCCGCAGGCATTCGCCCAGGTGAGCGCCGTCGGCCAGTCCTCGCCCCTCAGCCAGCCGCGCAGAAGTCCCGACATGAAGCCGTCGCCCGCGCCCAGGACGTTGAACACCTCGATCGGGAAGCCGGGCCCGGTCTCGCCCTCGTCCAGCGTGTCCGGGACCACGCCTGCGAAGGCCGCCGCGCCCATCGGCCCGCGCTTGCAGACCAGCGTCGCGCCGGTCAGGGCCCGCACCGCCCGGAGGGCTGCGATCGTGTCGGTCGTCCCGCCCGCGATGTGGAACTCCTCCTCGGTGCCGACGATCAGGTCGAACAGGCCGAGATGCGTCTGGAGCCGCGCCGTCACCGCCTCTGAGGCGATGAAGCGGCTCTCGCCTGCCCCGTGTCCGGCGAGGCCCCAGAGGTTCGGGCGGTAGTCGATGTCGAGCGCCGTCCGCGCCCCGTTGTCGCGCGCGAGGCGCAGCGCCTTGAGGACGGCCGCCTCGGTCCGGGGATGGCTCAGATGCGTGCCGGTGGCGACGACGGCGCCCGCCTCGGCGATGTAGGCGGGATCGATGTCGTCCTCGCACAGCGCCATGTCGGCGCAGTTCTCCCGGTAGAAGATCAGCGGGAACGAGGTCTGGTCGCGGATGCCGAGGATCACCAGCGCGGTCAGCCGGTCGGGGTCGGTGACGATGCCGCGCGTGTCCACGCCTTCGGCCGCGAGCTCCTCGCGCAGGAAGCGGCCCATGTGCTCGTCGCCGACCCGGGTGATGAGCCCGGACTTCAGGCCGAGCCGCGCCGTTCCCGTCGCCATGTTGGTGGGCGAGCCGCCGACATACTTGCGGAAGGAGCGCATGTCCTCGAGCCGGCCGCCGACCTGCGCGCCGTAGAGGTCGACCGACGAGCGGCCGATGGTGATGACGTCGAGGGTCATACCGTGCCTCCCAGCGAAGCCTCGAGCTGGGCCATTTCCTGGCCGCCGGCCATCAGGTCCTGGAGCTCCTCCGCGGTGATCTCGCCGCGTGCGGCGGTGCCGAGCGTGCGGCCGCGGTTCAGCACCGTGAAGCGGTCGCCGACCGCCATCGCGTGGCGGACGTTGTGGGTGATGAAGACGACGCCGATGCCCTGGCGGCGAACCCGGTCGATGGTGGAGAGCACGTTGGCCGTCTGGCGAACCCCGAGCGCCGAGGTGGGCTCGTCGAGGATCAGCACCTTGGCGCCGAAGTGGACCGCGCGGGCGATCGCCACCGTCTGGCGCTCGCCGCCCGAAAGGGTGCCGACCGCCTGGTCGGGCTCGCGGAGGTTGATGCCCATCTTGCGCATTTCCTCCATCGTTACCCGGTTCGCCGTCTTGAAGTCGATGAACCTGACCGGCCCGGTCTTGCGGACGGGCTCGCGGCCCATCCAGAAGTTGCGGGTGACGCTCATCAGCGGGATCATCGCGAGGTCCTGGCGCCTGTTGCGACGACGAGGGTCAGGGCGAGGCATAGGGTTGCGGAGAGGGCGCGGAAGGCGCCGACGTCAACCTCCGACACCGAAAGCACGGTGGCGTCGAGGCGTCGGAGGGGGCTCGTCAGCGTGTCGGTGATGGCGACGACTGGCACGCCTCGGCCGCAGGCATAGGTCGCAAGCTCGACGGTGGCCGGCGTATGGGGCGCGAAGGAGACGGCGATCAGGGCGTCGCCCGGCGTCAGGGCGTGCCGGGCGTCGAGATGGCCGATCGCGCCGTGGAGCATCGCCGGGATCTCCATCTTCTCAAGCGCATAGGCCATGTAGCTCACCACCGGGAAGGACCGGCGGAAGCCGACGAGATGAATGGTCCGGGCATCGGCGAGCGTCGCCACGGCCCGGTCGAGCAGGTCGGGGTCGAGGTTGCCGGCGAGAAGCTCCAGCGAGTGCCGGCCGGCCTCCACGAACTCGCCGAGCAGCGCGCCGGCGCTGTCCTGGCCGCTCGCGCGCAGCGTCTCGAGCCGGGTGCGGTAGTCGGGCCGGCGCGGGGCGTATGCCTCGCGAAACAGGCGCTGCATCTCCGAGTAACCGGAGAAGCCGAGCAGCTGGCAGAAGCGCACGAAGGCCGAAGGCTGCACGCCCGCCTCCGCCGCGAGGTCGGCCACGGTCGAGACGGCGATGCGCTCGGGCTTCTCCGCGACGAAATCGGCGCACTGCTTCAGGCGCTTGGGCATGCTGCCGTCAAGCGACAGCAGGCGCGCCTGAAGCTCCTCGATCGTGCCCGGGGGTGCGGGCGCGGTGATCGGTCCGCTCGATGTCACTCGACTCTCCCTCCGGTCACGAACATCGGCATAATGGAACAGACATTCCACGGCAACAGGCCGAAACAGGGTGTGCGACGCATGCAGATTTCATGCATATTCCGTATGCATCGGCCGCAGCGGGCGCGGCGATGAAAACCATCGGCATCGGCCTCATCGGCACCGGGGTACATGGGCAGGTGTCAGGCGCTCGCCGACCGCAACGCGCGGGCGGCGCGGCGGCTCAGGCGACCTGCCGCCAGGCGCCCGCGCGGCTCGACGCGTCGATCGCCTCCACCAGCGTCTGGATCCGCACGCCGGTTCCGAAGCCGCACGGTTCCGGCGCCTGCCTGGCCATGGCGTCGAGGTAGCGCGCCACCTCGATCGCCTTCAGGTCGTTGAAGCCGAGCTGATGGCCCGGCGCGACGCAGAACAGGCCGTAGGGCGGATGCTCCGGCGCCGCCTCGATGCGGCGGAAGCCGCGCCTGCCGGCGGGATCGGCCGCGCTGTAGAAGTGCAGCTCGTTGAACCGCTCCTGGCTGAACAGCAGCGCGCCCTTCGAGCCGTAGACCTCGACGTCGTGCTGCATCTTGCGCCCGGTGGCGATCCAGCTCGCCTCGACCGACCCGGTGACGCCGCTGGCGAAGCGCAGGAAGGCGCGCGCGACGTCGTCGGTCTCGACCGCCCGCTGCCCGCCCGCGCCGTCGGGGCGGCTGGCAATGACCGTCACGCAGTCGCCGAGGACGGCGTCGATCGGCCCGAGCAGGAACTCGGCCGTCGCCAGGGCGTGGCTGCCGAGGTCGGCGAGGACGCCCCCGCCGACCGGCTCGTTGCGGAAGCTGAACGGGCTTGCGGCGTCGGCCATGTAGTCCTCGGCATGGATGCCGCGGTAGCTGCGGATCTCGCCGAGCTCGCCCGCCGCGATCATCTCGCGCGCCAGTGCCAGCATCGGGTTGCAGAGGTAGTTGAAGCCGACCTGCGTGAACGCGCCGGCGGCCGCCGCCGCGTCGGCCATCGCGCGGGCATCGGCCGCGGTGGGCGCGAG
>SKOX01000092.1 GCA_007119835.1 Paracoccaceae bacterium | reverse complement strand
GTGGCGATCCCGTGGCGCTCCTCCAGCCAGCGCGCCAGCGCGGCCCGCCGGTCCGGCCCCGGCGTCTCGGCGGCGAAGCGCTCGGCGGCGCGGTCGATCGCGTCGATGTAGTTGTCACAGTAGTGGAAGAAGTCGCGCACCTCCTCCCACGGCAGCGGCGCCAGGGCGGAATCCTCGCGGCCCAGCGCCTCGTTGAGCTGCGCGAGCCGCTCCTGGGTCTCGCGGTGGGCGCGGTGGAGCGCGAGGAAGGCCCGGCCGAAATTCGGGGCGTTCGCCGCGACGAGCTGCAGCTCTGCGGCGGGCGGCATCTCGCCGAAGACGCGATCGGCGAGCGCCTCGCGCAGGTCGGCGATCATGCGCTCGGTGGTGCCGGCCGAGAGCTCGGTCACGTCGAGGCCGAACTGCTCGGCGAGCGCCACGACGAGCCTCGCCGGGAGCGGGCGGTGGTTGTTCTCCATCTGGTTGAGGTAGGACAGCGACACGCCGAGCTTCGCGGCATAGTCGACCTGCCGCAGCCCGAGCCGGGTGCGGACCTCGCGCAGCTTGGCGCCGGCGTAGAGCTTGCGGGCTTCCATCTTCGCAACTTCGCATTTCGCAGCCATGTTTTGCAACAGACTTTGCAAATCCACCAGCCGGCGCTTTCGCCGGTGACGCTTTTGTGGCACTAGCCGGCCCAGGCGAGGCGAGAGGGCACATGAAGGACATCCTGGACCAGCTCGAGGATCGTCGCGCCGAGGCGCGGCAGGGCGGCGGCGAGAAGCGGATCGCGAACCAGCACGCCAAGGGCAAGCTGACGGCGCGCGAGCGCCTCGAGGTGCTGCTCGACGAGGGCTCCTTCGAGGAGTTCGACACGTTCGTCACCCACCGCTGCACCGAGTTCGGGATGCAGGAGGTGAAGTATCCCGGCGACGGCGTGATCACCGGCTGGGGCACGATCAACGGCCGCCAGGTCTACGTCTTCTCCCAGGACTTCACGGTGTTCGGCGGCTCCCTGTCGGAGGCGCATGCCGAGAAGATCTGCAAGATCATGGACATGGCGATCCAGAACGGCGCGCCGGTGATCGGGATCAACGACTCGGGCGGCGCGCGCATCCAGGAGGGCGTGGCCTCGCTCGCCGGCTATGCCGGGGTCTTCCAGCGCAACATCATGGCCTCGGGCGTGGTGCCGCAGATCTCGCTCATCATGGGCCCCTGCGCCGGCGGCGCGGTCTACAGCCCGGCGATGACCGACTTCATCTTCATGGTGCGCGACTCGTCCTACATGTTCGTCACCGGGCCCGACGTGGTGAAGACCGTGACCAACGAGGTCGTCACCGCCGAGGAGCTCGGCGGCGCCAAGACCCACACCTCGAAGTCCTCGGTCGCCGACGGCGCCTTCGAGAACGACCTCGAGGCGCTGATCGAGGTCCGGCGCCTGTTCGACTTCCTGCCGCTGTCGAACCGCGAGAAGCCGCCCGTCCGGCCGTTCTTCGACGCGCCCGACCGGATCGACGACAGCCTCGACACCATCGTGCCCGCGAACCCCAACACCCCCTACGACATGAAGGAGGTGATCACGAAGGTCGCCGACGAGGGCGACTTCTTCGAGATCCAGGCCGACTACGCCCGGAACATCATCACCGGCTTCGTCCGGATCGAGGGCTCGACCGTCGGCATCGTCGCCAACCAGCCGCTCTGCCTGGCCGGGTGCCTCGACATCGACAGCGCCCGCAAGGCCGGGCGCTTCGTGCGCTTCTGCGACGCCTTCGAGATCCCGATCCTGACCTTCGTCGACGTCCCCGGCTTCCTGCCCGGCACCGGACAGGAATACGGCGGCATCATCAAGCACGGCTCGAAGCTGCTCTTCGCCTACGGCGAGGCGACGGTGCCGAAGGTCACCGTCATCACCCGCAAGGCCTATGGCGGCGCCTATGTCGTGATGGCCTCCAAGCACCTGCGCGGCGACATGAACTACGCCTGGCCGACCGCCGAGGTCGCGGTGATGGGCGCCAAGGGCGCGGTCGAGATCCTCTACCGCTCCGAGGCCAGCGACCCCGAGAAGATCGCCCAGCGCACCGCCGACTACGAGGACCGCTTCGCCAACCCCTTCGTCACCGCCGAGCGCGGCTTCATCGACGAGGTCATCATGCCGCACTCGACCCGCCGCCGCGTCGCCCGCGCCTTCGCGAGCCTGCGGGGCAAGCAGATGAAGAACCCGTGGAAGAAGCACGACAACATCCCGCTGTGAGCGGGCATCCCGACGCCCGCACCTTCGGGGCCGACCGGCTGCTCGAGTCCGAGCGCCTGGCGCTCGCGGCCGCCGCGGGGCCGCTCGCGCTCCTCGTCACCCAGATCGGCACGCTCTCGGCTGCCGCCGACTGGATCAAGGCGCTCGCCACCGTCGCCTTCCTCGGCCTCATCTACTGCTGCATCTGGCAGGTCTACATCGTCAACTACGCGACCTACTGGCTCGCGTCCGAGCGCCTGCGCGACGAGGCCGCGCCCGGCCGCCGCCTCCTCGATTCCATCCGTGCCGACGGCCAGCACACCGAGGGCGGCCTCGCCCGGCTGATCGGCCTTTCGAAGCTTCACTACTCCGTGGCCTACTGGATCGGCGGCGGCGCCGGGGCCGCCGCGGTCATCGCGGTGATCTGGTCATGAGCCTCACCGCCTTGCACCGCCGCCGGCGCGCCCCACATGCGGAGGAGGAGGGCCCCGGCCATGATCCTCTCCATGATCCGTGCGCTCGTCCGGCACCAGTGGCTGAAGCTGCCGCGGCTGATCCGCTTCATGCTGGTGCACATCGCCAACGGCATGGTGCTGGGCTGCATCATCACCTTCGCGCTGATCTGGCTCGACGTCCGCGGCCTGGGACGGCTGACGTCGCAGAGCGGTCTCGCGACCTTTCTCATCTTCTTCCAGATGGCCTTCACCTTCGGCGCGATCTCGATGGGGATCGCGGTGATGCGCCTCGGCCGGGAGAGGGACTAGGGGACCGGGCCCCATGCTGAAGCACCGCGGCTTCCCCGGCCGGCTGCCCGGCACCGACTACCAGTTCACCATCCGCCGCGAGAACAAGGCCGGCGCGACGCCGCTCAAGGCCCGCGAGCGCTACGCCGACCGGCGGCCGGCCGACCGCGAGGCCGACGCAGGCTTCCTCCTCGCGCTCTGGAAGCATTTCGGCGAAGAGCCTTTCGAGCGCGGCAACCTCGACGCCGGCCGGCTCTCGTGGCTCCTCGGCCGCGAGGTCGTGCCCGCCGACGAGCCGTTCGATCCCGAGAGCTACGAGGCCCGCCTGCGCATCGACGCGGCCCGGGCGCGGGAGAGCTTCCCGGAGGTGTTCGACGATGCGGGCTGATGCGGGCGGACGCGACGGGGGCGCGCGGCGGGGAGCAATTCCGCCACCTGCGGCGTTGACGGGGGAGGCCCGGCGGCGCGCCGCGGCGTGTGGGGTCTCGTGGCAACGGACAGGAGCACGTTCATGCGCGTCGGCACCCTTGGCTGTTTCCTCGCCGCGGCCGTCCTGCTCGCAGGCTGCGGCCACAACCCGTACCAGCGCGCGGCGACCGGCGCCCTCGGCGGCGCCGTCGTCGGCGGTCCCGTCGGCGCCGCAATCGGCGCCGCGGGCGGCGCGATCGCGAGC
>SKOX01000413.1 GCA_007119835.1 Paracoccaceae bacterium | reverse complement strand
TCGCCCTCGCGCACCGCCTCGAGTGCCGCGCGGCATTCGACGAGCTCGAAGCGGTTGGCCGGCACGAGCACCGCCCTGGAGGGCGCGTTGTAGCGGTGGTTCGCCCGGCCGATGCGCTGGACGAGGCGCTTGACGTTCTTCGGGCCGCCCACCTGCACCACGAGATCGACCGAGCCCCAGTCGATCCCGAGGTCGAGCGAGCCGGTGCAGACGACGCCGCGCAGCGCCCCTTCGGCCATCGCCGCCTCCACGCGCGCACGGGCCTCCCACGACAGCGAGCCGTGGTGGAGGCCGATCGGGAGCCCCTCGTCGTTGACCGCCCAGAGCGCCTGGAAGAAGAGCTCCGCCTGGGCGCGGGTGTTGATGAAGATCAGCGTCGTCCTGTGGGCGCGGACGAGGTCCATCACCGCCCGCGCCGCGTAGCGCCCGCCCTGGCTCGCCCAGGGCGGCGCCGCGTCGGTCTCGAGGATCGAGATGTCCGGTGCGGGGCCGGGGTCGGCCTCCAGGACGCGGGTGCCGGGTCCGAGAAAGGCCGCGAGCGCCGCGGGGTTGTCGACGGTCGCCGACAGCCCGACCCGCGCATGGCCGGGTGCCAGCGCGCCGAGGCGGGCGAGGCAGAGGGCGAGCTGGTCGCCACGCTTCGATTCCGCCAGGGCGTGGATCTCGTCCACCACGATCCGCTCAAGGCCGGCGAAGATCCGCGGCGCCTCCTCGTAGGACAGCAGCAGCGCCAGCGACTCCGGCGTCGTGAGCAGGATGTGGGGCGGATCGACGCGCTGGCGGCGGCGAGCGGCGGCGCCGGTGTCACCGGTGCGATCCTCGACGCGGACCGGCAGAGCCATCTCGCGCAGCGGCGTCTCCAGGTTGCGGCGGATGTCGGCTGCGAGCGCCTTCAGCGGCGAGACGTAGAGGGTGTGGAGCCGCGGGCGCGGATCGCGCGCCAGGGCGACGAGCGAAGGCAGGAAGCCTGCCAGCGTCTTGCCGCCGCCGGTGGGCGCGATGAGGAGGAGCGAGGGATCACGCGCGGCGAGAAGCGCGCGCTGGTGGGCGTGCGGCGTCCAGCCTCGGGAGGCGAACCAGCCGGCGAAAGGCTCGGGGAGGGTGGGCGCGTCGTCGCGGGGCATGACGCGGGTATAGGGCGGGCGCAGCGCGAAGGCCATGTCGCACGGTGCGGTCATGGCCAAGCTGTTGTCTTTTCTTAGATTTCGGCGCATCCCCTCGACGAGGGCGCCGGCTGCCCTTCGCCGGAAGGTCCGGCCGAGCGCGACGCGGGCTGGCCTACCCGCCGCGTCGTTCTGCTTATGCCACCGAGCGTCTGCACGCGCCGGCTACCAGCGCGTCGCCCGCAGCGCGCGCGAGCGCGTCGTCGGAGTAGGGCTTGCGCAGGACGGAATGGATCGCGCCGCCGGTCGCGATGCCCTCCGGGTTTGCGGTCGCCATCACGATCATCGCGCCGTGCGCGCCGTGGATGTGCTGGGCGACCGCGAGGCCCCTCCGGCCGTCGATGAGGTTCATGTCGACCACAGCGAGGTCGGGCGGCAGCGCGTCCGCAAGCGCGCAGGCCTGAGCATGGGTCGCCGCGATGCCGGTGACCTCGAAGCCCGCCTCCTCGAGGATCGCCTCCGCATTCAGGGCGATCAGCGGCTCGTCCTCGACGATGAGCACCTGCGGCCGGTGCCGGCTCACGGCTGGCTTCACCAGAGCGGCCGCAGGTATCTTGCCGTCACCGTTCATTGCCATCATCTGCGCAGCCCCCTTGGGTTCGCCCGATAGAAGCGCATCAGCCTTAACATTCCGTTCGTCTTGCCCGGCCCCGCCCGCGCCGAAGCCATATGGGGCTGACTGCGTGCGCAACGCCAGCCCGTGAATGCAGGGCCCGCAGGCGCTGTCGGCAGCCGGGCTTGGCAGCGCAGCCAAAGCGGACCTAGAACCTTTCTCCGGAAAAGGGGGCGCAGGCGATAGTGAAGGCGCACTTGCGTCGCCTGCTCGACACGCGTCGGCAGCGGCGGTGCCGCGCCGGTCGCGCGCAGTGGCCTCTGTCCGCCCGTAGTTACGGGCGCCCTGAGACCGGCGGCACAACTGGCCACGGCCGACACGAAGACCAAGCGGCTTGCCGGCGCGTCACCGCGCCTGCTGCGGCCATTGCAAGAAGGCGCTTTTCCAGCGAATGGCTGCCCAGAAGAGGGCATCGGCGCTGGGGTATCAGGCACGATCGCCCGAGGGCAGCTGCCGGAGCGACGGGAGAATCGGGAGGACCCACCCCTCAGGGGCCCTCCCGATCCCACGCGCGCAAAGCCCGAGGCAAGACGCCTCGTGAGCCCGACCGAGCGCCGACAGGCTGCTGGCGACCCCACCCCGCCGCGCCACGTCGGGCACGTCGATCGGGCTCACGGCTCCACGCGGGTCCCGGCAGCGCGGCCTGCGGCCGGTCGCGGCGGTGCGGTAGCGATGCAAGGACGGTGACGCTATCGTCGGGCGCTTCTGCCACGGTCGTCACGAAGGGAACAATAGCGGAACTTTCCGGCACAGGTCAAGCGGCAAGTCCCTAGAATTGTTGCGGTGTCCTGGCGGCAATGATCCCCGTATCAGCGCTCGACGAATTTGTTGAAGCGGCTGATCCCCTCCGTGGTCCGCTCCTGGTGCAGGAAGGCGAGGTTGTTCTCCTCGAAGATCGCGAAGAAGTTGTCCCAGGAAATGCGCTCGAGATCCTCGTGCGGCTCGCCGAAGTCGAACCGCAGGATCCCGCCGTCGCCCTGGTCCTTGACCCGGGCAGGATGTCCGTCGCGGGCCTCGGCCCACTTCCTGATGGCGTGGTGGTCGGTCGTGGTCACCGCTTCGGTCATGGGTCTCGCCTCCGCTCGCTGATCGATTACCAACGCGGAAGGCCCTGTGGCGGTTTCTGCCGAAACCACAGCTGCGAGTCTCAGAGCTTGGTCGCCTCCGCCGAAAGCGTCAGCCGGCGGCGCAGCACCGCCTCGCGCCAAGTGATGTAGCTCACCGCCGCCATGATGACGCCGCCGCCCACGATCACGAAGGCGTCGACCGGCTCGGCAAACGCGATCGCCCCGAGCGCCGCCGCCCAGACGAGCTGGAGGAAGGTCACCGGCTGGGTCACCGTCACCGGCGCGACGGCGAAGGCGCGGGTCATGCAGTAATGCCCGCCCGTGGCGAAGAGGGCGACGAGGAAGAGCCAGACGAGCTGCTCCGCGGTTGGCGGCACCCAGACGGCATAGGCGAAGGGGGCAAGGCCGATGGTGACGGTTACCGAAAGGATCGCCACCACCAGCCCGGCGCTCATCTCGCCGGACATGCGCTTGGCGATCAGATAGGAGGCCGCGAAGAAGATGGCCGTGAAGATCATCGCCAAGTGCCCGGGCGAGAGTTCGCGGAAGCCGGGCCGCAGGATGATGACGGCACCCGCGAGCGCCGCCACGATCGCCGCGATCCGCCGCGCCGCGAGCGGCTCGCCCAGGAGCAGCGCCGCGCCGGCCGCGACGTAGATCGGCGCGAGGTAGTTCATCGCCGTGACCTCGATGATCGGGATCTGGGTCATCGCGTAGAACCACAGGATCACGGCGGCCGTGTGGACCGCGCCGCGCAGCCCGACAAGCCGCCACGTGCGAGCCGGCAGCCGGAG
>SKOX01000152.1 GCA_007119835.1 Paracoccaceae bacterium | reverse complement strand
CTCGGGCGGCGCCACGGCCGACCAGGCGGCGAAGCCCTCGGGTGCCGCGGCGAGCGCCGTGGCGACGTCGTCGGCGCCGGCCTCGGTGACCTGGCCGACGGTGTCGGAGGGGTCGGCTGGATTGGCGGCTGGCCTCGCCTCGCGCGCGGCGACGGCGCCGGCCAGGATGGGTGCGGCCTCCCAGGTGGCGGTGCGGAAGCCCTCGCGCGCCTCGAGGAAGGGTGCGATCGACGCCGGTTCGTTGACGTTCCAGCCGCAGGAGTTGGTGCGCGGCGCGAACAGGGCGCGGGGCGGCCGGATCGCGGGGTTGGCGACGGGATCGAGCGCCTCGGCTGCGGCCAGCGGATCGGCGGCGATGGCCTCCGGCGGCACGTCCTCGTCGACCATCTGGTTCACGAAGGACGAGTTGGCGCCGTTCTCCAGCAGGCGGCGCACGAGATAGGCGAGCAGGTCGCGGTGCGCGCCCACCGGTGCGTAGATCCGGCAGCGGGCGAAATGGGCCTCGCGCAGGAGGTCGTGGACGGATTCGCCCATGCCGTGCAGGCGCTGGAACTCGAAGCTTTCGCGGTCGCCGGCCATGGCGAGGACGGCCATGGCGGTGTGGGCGTTGTGGGTCGCGAATTGAGGGTAGAGGCGCGGGCGAGCGTCGAGGAGGCGGCGGGCGCAGGCGATGTAGCTCGCGTCGGTCGAGACCTTGCGGGTGAAGACCGGGAAGCTCTCGAGGCCGCGCTCCTGGGCCTGCTTGATCTCGGTGTCCCAGTAGGCGCCCTTGACGAGGCGGACCATCAGCCGGCGGTCGAGGCGCTGCGCGAGGGCGTCGAGCCAGTCGATCACCGGCATGGCGCGGCGGCCGTAGGCCTGCACGACGACGCCGAAGCCGTCCCAGCCGGCGAGTTCGGGATCGGCCAGCAGCGCCTCGATCACGTCGAGCGAGATGTCGAGGCGCTCGGCCTCCTCGGCGTCGATGTTGAAGCCGATGCGCGCCTTCGCGGCGGCCCGGGCGAGGTCCCGGGCGCGCGGCAGCAGCTCGGCCATCACGGTGTCGCGCTTGGCCCACTCGTAGCGGGGGTGGAGGGCGGAGAGCTTGACCGAGATGCCCGGCGAGGTGCGGACGTCGCCCGTGGCGGCCTTGGCGATCGCGGCGATGGCGTTGGCGTAGGCCTCGGCGTAGCGCAGGGCGTCGGCGTCGGTGCGGGCGGCTTCGCCGAGCATGTCGTAGGAATAGGTGTAGCCCTTGGCCTCCAGGGCGCGGGCGCGGGACATCGCCTTCTCGATGGTTTCCCCGAGGACGAAGTGGCTGCCCATCAGCCGCATGGCCTGGGCGACCGCGGTGCGGACGACGGGCTCGCCGACGCGGCGGATCAGGCCGCGCAGCGCGGTGGCGGGGCCGGGGCGGTGGTCGAGAACGCGGCCGGTGAGCATCAGGCCCCAGGTCGCGGCGTTGACGAGGGAGGAGGACGAGTGGCCGAGATGGGCGCCCCAGTCGGAGGGCTCGATCTTGTCGGCGATCAGCTCGTCGATGGTGCCCGCGTCGGGGACGCGCAGCAGCGCCTCGGCGAGGCACATCAGGCCGACGCCCTCCTCCGTCGAAAGGCCGTATTCGGCGAGGAAGGCCTCCATCATCGTCGGGCTGGTGCGGCGGCGCACGAGGCGGACCAGCTCGGCGGCGTCCGAGGCGATGGCTGCGCGCGCATCCCCGTCGAGGCGGGCCGCGGCGACGAGGCGCGGGACGAGATCGGCCTCCGGCGCGTAGGTTGCGGCGCGGATGGCGGAGCGGAGGTCGGGGGCGGCGGGTTCATGTTTCATGGGATGAAGCTTAGCAAACTTCCCGAAGACGGACTCGCTTTTCCCTCGCCAGGCGCAGCGAATTTCACCGATGATCCGGGGCGGGACGCGACATCGTGCGGGGGACAGGCATGGCGGCGGATCAACTCGACCGGATCGACCACGCGATCCTGGCGGCGCTCGGCGAGAACGCCCGGATGACGGTGACCGAGCTTGCGGAGCGGGTCGGGCTGTCGAAGACGCCCTGCGCGGCGCGCCTGCGCCGGCTCGAGGAGGCGGGCGTGATCCGCGGCTACCGGGCCATCGTCGATCATGTCCGGCTGGGCCGAGGGCATGTCGCCTTCGTGCAGGTGCATCTGACCGACACCAAGACGCCGGCGCTGGCGGCCTTCGAGGCGGCGGTGCGGGCGATCCCGGAGGTGGAGGAATGCCACCTGATCGCGGGGGCGTTCGACTACCTCGTGAAGGTGCGGACCCGCGACATCGACGCCTTCCGCCGGGTGCTGGGCGAGCGGATCTCGGCGCTGCCCCATGTCTCGCACACCTCGACCTTCGTCGCCATGGGCACGGTGGTCGACCGCGGAACGTGAAGCCGGCGGGGTGGCGCGAACCCTGCGTGCGGCCTAGGTGCCGGCGGGGAGGATGGCGATGCTGCGGCTCGAGGACGTGACGAAGAGCTATACCACGGCGCAGGGGCCGTTGCGCGTGCTCGACCGCGTCAGTCTCGCGCTGGAGGCCGGCCGGACGGCGGCGCTGGTGGGCGAGTCGGGGAGCGGGAAGAGCACGCTCCTGCATCTCGTCGCGGGGCTCGACCGGGTGGACGGGGGCCGGATCCGGGTCGGCGCGTGGGAGGTGACGGCGCTGCGGGATGCCGAGCTTGCGACGATGCGCCGGGAAACGGTCGGGCTGGTGTTCCAGCAGTTCAACCTAATCCCCTCGCTCGACGTGGCGGGAAACCTGGCGTTCCAGGCGCGGATCGCAGGGCGGCTCGACAAGGCCTGGCAGGAGGAAATCGTGGAGCGGCTTGGGCTTGGCGCGATGCTTTCACGTTATCCGGAGCAGCTTTCGGGCGGGCAGCAGCAGCGGGTGGCGATCGGGCGGGCGCTCGCCGGTCGGCCTGCGCTCCTGCTCGCGGACGAACCGACCGGCAACCTCGACGAGGCGACGGGGAACGAGGTTATGGCGCTGATGCTCGACCTCGTGCGCCGGTCGGGGGCGGCGATGCTGATGGTCACGCACAGCCCGCGGCTGGCGGGGATGCTCGACGAGCGGGTGATGCTGCGCGGCGGGAGACTGGCGGCGTGAGCCGGGCCGACGGCGCGGGTCGCGGCCGGTATAGCGGCCGGGCGCGGCGCGCACATTGCGTATGCAATCCGTATGCATCTCATATGCAGAGCATTCTTGTCGGGATCCACGCGTCGACCCGCCGGGGCGGCGGCCGGGCGTGTACGGCCGGGCTGGCGCCGACATGAGGTGGGGGCCGGTCATCCGGGCGCTGCTGGGGCACTGGCGGCGGCATCCGGTGCAGTTCGCGACGCTGATCGTCGGGCTGATGGTCGCGACCGCGCTGTGGTCGGGCGTGCAGGCGCTCAACGCCGAGGCGCGGGCGAGCTACGCGCAGGCGGCCGCGGTCCTCGGCGGCGAGGACGTCGCCTCGGTGGTGGCTCGCGACGGCGGGCGGTTCGCGGTCGATGACTACGTGGCGCTGCGGCGCGAAGGCTGGCCGGTGTCGCCGATCCTCGAGGGGCGGTGGCGCCGGGAGGGCGGCTCGCTCCGGGTCGTCGGCGTCGAGCCGGTGACGCTGCCGGCGCAGGCGGAGACGCTGGCGATCGGCGGCGGCGAGGGGCGGCTCGTCGACTT
>SKOX01000479.1 GCA_007119835.1 Paracoccaceae bacterium | reverse complement strand
CGCGGCAAGCGCTCGTTCGGCCTCGCGCCAGGCCGCCCAGGCCGCGCGGGTGGCGGCGACGGCGTCGCCCGCGCCGGCATAGGCGTCGAGGAGCGCCCGGTGCCCCTTCGGGTCGAGGAGCCCGCGGTCGTCGTGCTGTCCATGGATCTCGACCAGCCGGTCGGCGAGCGCCCTGAGCGTCTCCGCCGCCACCCGCCGGTCGTTGACGAAGCCCGTGGCGCGCCCGTCCGCGGCGACCGTGCGCCGAAGGATCACCTCGCCCCCGGCCGCGATGCCCGAGCCCTCGAGCACGGCCTCCGCCGGATGCCCGGGGGCGAGCGCGAACACCGCCTCGACCTCGCCGCGCTCCGCCCCGGTCCGCACCAGACCGGCGCGGCCGCGCCAGCCGAGCGCGAAGCCGAGGGCGTCGAGCAGGATCGACTTCCCCGCGCCGGTCTCGCCGGTGAGCACGTTCAGCCCCGGCTGGAAGGCCATGTCCACCGCCTCGATCAGCGCAAGGTTGCGGATGCGGAGGCTCTGGAGCATCGGCCTACTGCCAGCGGCCGAGCACGACCTGCCGGTAGATCTGGTTCAGCCAGCTGTCGCCGACGTCCTCCGGCCGCAGCCCCTGCCCCGTGAGCAGCGCGAAACTGTCGCGGTACCACTCCGAGCCCTGGAAGTTGTGACCGAGGATCGCGCCCGCCGTCTGCGCCTCCCGGACGAGCCCGAGCGAGAGGTAGCTCTCCACCAGCCGGTGCAGCGCCTCGGGCGTGTGCGTCGTGGTCTGGTACTCCTGCACGACCACGCGGAAGCGGTTGATCGCCGCCGTGTAATGCCCGCGCCCGAGATAGTAGCGGCCGATCTCCATCTCCTTGCCGGCGAGATGGTCGAGGGCGAGGTCGAACTTCAACGCGGCCGACGCCGCCCACTCGCTGTCGGGATAGCGCTCGATGATGTCGCGCAGCTCCTGAAGCGCCTCGAAGGTGTTCTGCTGGTCGCGGCCGACATCGACGATCTGGTCGTAGTAGGTGAGCGCCACGAGATACTGCGCGTAGGGCGCGTCCGGGTCGGCCGGGAAGAAGTCGAGGAACCGGTTGGCAGCGGCCCGGGCTTCCGCGAACTGACCGCCGCGATGGAAGGCATAGGCCGACATCAGCATCGACCGGCGCGCCCACTCCGAATAGGGATAAAGCCGCTCGACCTCGGCGAAGCGCTGCCCCGCCTCGCGCGGGCGCCCCTCCTCGAGCAGCGCCTCCGCGCTGAGAAAGATCTCCTGCGGCGTCAGGCGCTCGAGATCCGGGGCTCGCTCGCGGGCGCATCCGGCGGCGACAATCAGGAGCGCGAGGATCAGCCCTCGGCCAGCCCAACGCACGTAATCCATTCCGTCCTTCGGCCGCTTCAACCGCCCGGATGCTCTGCCGGGCCGGCGCCGATCTAGCACAGCTTCAAGGACTGTCACACCCCGGAACGCGGGCCTCGGGCCCGCCCTCACGAGGCAATGATCAGCCGGCGCGGCGCAGATCGACGAAGCCGCCGCCGAGGCCCGGCAGCGCGCAGGCCGCGGTCGCATCGATCGTCACCCGCTCCCACGCGCCCTCGGTCGCCATCAGGCGGCGCAGCAGGCGGTTGGTCGCGCCGTGGCCCGCCCGCACCCCGCGGTAGGCACCGAGGATCGGCGCGCCGGCGAGCGCGAGGTCGCCGACGGCGTCTAGCATCTTGTGGCGCACGCACTCGTCGGCGCGGCGGAAGCCTCCAGGGTTCAGCACCGCGCTCCCGTCCACGACGATCGCGTTATCGAGCGACCCGCCGAGCGCCAGCCCGCGGGCCTGCATCGCCTCGACGTCGGCGCGCCGGCAGAACGTCCGGCAGTCGGCAAGCTCGCGCACGAAGGTGCCGCCCGCCATGTCGAGCCCGCGCGACTGGCGGCCGATGGCCGCGTCGGCGAACTCGATCTCGAAGGAGACGGTGAACCGCTCGGAGGGTGAAAGCATCGTCACGACGCCGTCGCGCTCGTCGAGAACCGGCGCGATGATGCGGATCGCTTCGACCGGCGCCGGCAGCCGGCGCAGGCCCGCCCGCATAATCGCGGCAACAAAGCGCTGTGCGCTGCCGTCCATGATCGGCACTTCCGGCCCGTCGACCTCGATGACCGCGTTGTGCACGCCGAGGCCGGCGAGGGCCGCCATGATGTGCTCGACCGTCGAGATGCTGACGCCCGCGGCATTGGTAAGCGCGGTGCAGAGCGTCGTGTCGGTGACGAGGTCGTAGCGCGCCTGAATGAGATTATCCCGGTCCTGCACATCGATCCGGCGGAAACGGAGTCCCCCAGCCTCTGCCGGGCGGATCGTCAGCCGCACCGGCCTGCCGGAATGAAGCCCAGTTCCGACGAGCGTGACCGCCCGCTTCACCGTCGTCTGCATCTGAACCCCTCAAGGCCGCCGTCTCGCGGGCCTGCACCCGCCGCTTTGGCCATCGTTGTTTTTCTCGGGAGGTTAGATACGCAGTGTGGTGCGGTGCGGCAAATCAAGCTTTGTGAGCGTCCTGCAACAAGGCCGCGACGGTCCCGTGACAGATCCTGGACGCCAGGACGGCGTCGGCGTGCCCGAAACGCCGCCGACGCCGCCGATCTCTCAGTCGTAGAGCCCGGCCGTCCGCGCCCGCAGGCGGACGAGCGCGAGAACCGTGTCGATGGTCGGCGTCGGCGTGTCCGTCAGCCGGCCGAGCTCCTGCACGGAGGTGACCAGCGCGTCGATCTCCATCGGCCGCCCGCTCTCGAGGTCCTGCAGCATCGAGGTCCGGTGCGCGCCCACCGCCGCGCCGCCGTCGATCCGGCGCTCGACATCGATCGGAAACTTGACGCCGAGCTTTTCGGCGATCGCCTGGGCCTCGACCATCATGTCGCGGGCGACCTGGCGCGTGCCATCGTCGGTGCAAAGAACGTCGAGAGTTGCGTGGGTTAGCGCCGAGATCGGGTTGAAGGAGAGGTTGCCCCAGAGCTTCACCCAGATCTCGTCGCGCAGCCGCGGACGGACCGGCGCCTTGAGGCCGACCGCCTGCAGCGCCTGCGACAGGCGGGTGGCGCGCTCGGACTTCTCGCCCGAGGGCTCGCCGAGCGAGAAGCGGTTGCCCTCGATATGCCGGATCGTTCCGGGTTCGGAGACCTCGGCCGCCGGATAGACGACGCAGCCGAGGACGCGCTCGGGGCCGAAGCCCTCCCACTGGGCGCCGCCCGGGTCGACGCTCTCGAGCCTTGTGCCGGCGAGCGGGCCGTCCAGCCCATGGAAATACCACCACGGGATGCCGTTCACGCCGCTCACGATCGTCGTGGAATCCCCGATCAATGGTTGCATCCTTGCAACGACCGGCGGCACCGAATGCGCCTTGAGCGTGATGATGACGTAGTCCTGCGGCCCGATCTCCGCCGGGTCGTCGGAGGCGGTGACCGGCACGGTGAAGGTCTCGTCCTCCTCGATCAGGGTCAGGCCCTTCTCGCGCATGGCCGCGAGGTGCGGCCCGCGCGCAACGAGGCTGACCTCGGCGCCTGCCTTGGCGAGCTTCGCGCCCATGTAGCCGCCGATCGCGCCGGCGCCGAAGATGCAGATCTTCATGGGGTCAGGCCTTCTCGGTCAGGCCGAGCTTCTCGGCGAGGCCGATGCGCTGGAGCTTGCCGGT
>SKOX01000427.1 GCA_007119835.1 Paracoccaceae bacterium | reverse complement strand
CGCAAGAAGGCCAGGCGGGGCGTCGCGACCGAATGCATCGGCGGCGGCCAGTCCGGCGCGATGCTCCTCGAGACCGTGTGAGGCGCAAAATGAACAAGCATGTCGACAAGCCCGTCTGGAGCGAGATCGCCGACCGCCGCCTCGAGCTCGGGCCGAAGGCCGAGCCGGAGAAGGCGACGCGGCACTGGCGGCTGACGCGGGACGACGAGAACATCGCCTGGCTGGTCCTCGATCGCGCGGACGAGCGGGCGAACACCATTTCTTCCGAGGTGCTGCGCGAGCTCGACGAGATGGTGCGGGCGGTCGAGGCGGCGCCGCCGAAGGCGCTGTTGGTGCGCTCCGCCAAGGAAAGCGGCTTCGCGGCCGGCGCCGACATCCGGGAGTTCGGCAGCGTCGCCGACGCGGGCGAGGCCGCGGCCAAGCTCGGCGAGGCCCATGACGTTCTCGACCGGATCGCGGCGCTGCAGATGCCGACGATCGCGGTCCTGCACGGCGTCTGCCTCGGCGGCGGGCTGGAGCTCGCGCTGGCCTTCGACCTGCGGATCGCCGTGAGCGGCGCCAGGCTCGGCACGCCGGAGGTGATGCTGGGGCTGCACCCGGGCGCGGGCGGCACCCATCGCCTCACGACGCTGATCGACCCGACCGAAGGCATGAAGCTGATGCTGACCGGCAAGCCGGCGTCGGCGGAGAAAGCCAGGCGCCTCGGCCTCGTCGATGCGGTGGTGGATGAGCGCCACGTCGCGGCGGCGGTGCGCGCGGCCGCGTCGGGCGAGCTCAAGGCCGAGGGCCGCGGCTGGCGGGCCTCGGCGATGGGAACGCGGCCGGCGCGGGGGTTTGCCGCGCGCAAGATGCGCGAGGAGGCGGCGAAGCGGGCGCCGCCAGAGCACTACCCCGCACCCTACAGGCTGATCGACCTCTGGGAGGCGCATGGCGGCGACCGCAGGGCGATGCGCGATGGCGAGATCGCCTCGTTCGCCGAGCTCATCACCGGCGACACGGCGCAGAACCTGATCCGGGTGTTCTTCCTGCGCGAGCGGATGAAGGGCCTCGGCAAGGGCGACGGCCGCTCGGTGCGCCACGTCCACGTGGTCGGCGCCGGCACGATGGGCGGCGACATCGCCGCCTGGTGCGCCCTCAAGGGCCTGCGGGCGAGCGTCACCGATCTCGACCCCGAGACGATCGCCAAGGCCATGGGGCGGGCGAACGCGCTCTTCGAGGACAAGGCCGAGGACAGCCGCGCCCTGCGCGACGCCCGCGACCGGCTGATCCCCGACTTCGCCGGCGACGGCGTGGCGCAGGCTGATCTGGTGATCGAGGCGGTGGTCGAGAAGGCCGACGTCAAGGGCAAGGTCTATGCCGGGCTCGAGCCGCGGATGAAGGAAGGCGCGGTGCTCGCCACCAACACGTCGAGCATCCCGCTCGAGGTGCTGCGCGACAAGCTCGAGCGGCCCGAAAGGCTGGTGGGGCTGCATTTCTTCAACCCGGTCGCCAAGATGCAGCTCGTCGAGGTCGTGTCGCACGACCGGGCGGACGAGGGGGCGCTGGCGCTGGCGCGCGGGCTCTGCGGCGCCATCGACCGGCTGCCAGCGCCGGTGGCGAGCGCGCCGGGCTTTCTCGTGAACCGGGTGCTGACGCCGTATCTCGCCGAGGCGCTGGCGCTGATCGACGCCGGGGTGAAGCCCGAGGCGATCGACCGGGCGGCGACGAAGTTCGGCATGGCGATGGGGCCGGTGGAGGTGGCCGACCGGGTCGGCCTCGACATCTGCCTCGAGGTGCTCGACATGCTCCGCGACCGGCTGGGCGGCGATATGCCCGACGCGCCGGGCTGGCTCCGCGACAAGGTCGAGAAGGGCGATCTCGGCCGCAAGAGCGGGCAGGGGCTCTACGCCTGGAAGGACGGCGAGGCGCAGAAGGCCGAGGCGAAGGACGCAGCGAAGGAAGAGCCCGACCCGGAGATGGTCGACCGGCTGATCCTGCCGATGGTCAACACCGCCGCCGCCTGCCTGCGCGACGGGGTGGTCGAGGACGCCGACCTCATCGACGGCGCGATGATCTTCGCGACCGGCTTCGCGCCGTTCCGCGGCGGGCCGGCGAAGTACGCGCGCGACCGCGGCATCGACGCGGTGCGCGACCGGCTGAAGGATCTCGCGGACCGGCACGGGGCGCGGTTCCGCCCCGACGACGGGCTCGATCGGTTGAAGGAGGAGACATGACCCGTCCGGAGACGCACGGGCAGGCCACGGCGGCTGCCGACCGGATCATCGCGGAGACCGGCGGCGACGTCAGCCTCGCGATGCCGATCGGGATCGGCAAGCCGAACCATCTCGTCAACGCCCTCTACGCGCGGGCGCGCGCGGACGAGAGCATCAGCCTGCGGATCTTCACCGGGCTGACGCTGGAGGTGCCGGAGGGCTCGAACGACCTCGAGCGCCGCTTCGTCGGGCCGCTGGCGGAGCGCCTGTTCGCGGGCTATCCCGACCTCGATTATGCCAGGGACCTGCGCGCCGGGCGGCTGCCGCGCAACGTCGAGGTCAGCGAGTTCTTCCTCCAGGCGGGCCGCTGGCTCGGCAACCGCGAGGAGCAGCGCAACTACATCTCGGCGAACTACACCCATGCGGCGGGCTACGGCATCGAGGCGGGCGTCAACGTCTTCGCCCAACTCGTCGCGCCGGGCGAGGGCCGCTACAGCCTCGGCGGCAACGCCGACCTGACGCTCGACGTCCTCGACCGGTTCCGCGCGCGGGGCGGCCGGATCATGCTGGTCGGCCAGGTGAACCGCGAACTGCCCTACATGCCGGGCGAGGCGGCGCTGCCGGGCGAGATGTTCGACCACCTCCTCGACGACCCGGGCTGCGACTTCACGCCCTTCGCGCCGCCTGCCATGCCGATCCACGACACCGACCATGCCATCGGCATCCGGGCCGCGGCGCTGGTGCCCGACGGCGGCTCGATCCAGATCGGCATCGGCTCGCTCGGCGACGCCTTCGGCCAGGCGCTCCTGATGCGCCAGCATGAGCCGGAGCTGTTCCGCGAAACCCTCGCCCGGCTCGGCGGCAGCGACGGCGGCGCGCTGAAGCAGACCGGGCCGTTCGAGGAGGGCCTCTACGGCATCAGCGAGATGTTCGTGCCGGTGTTCCTGCCGCTCTACCGGGGCGGGGTGCTGAAGCGTCGCGCCGCGGACGGCGCCCTGCTGCACGGCGCGTTCTTCATCGGGCCGCGCGACTTCTACGCCGCCCTGCGGGAGATGCCGGAGGACGAGCGGGCGCTCTTCCAGATGCGCGGCGTCGGCTTCACCAACCAGCTCTACGGCGACGAGATGGCCAAGCGGCGCGACCGGGTGAAGGCGCGCTTCGTCAACAACGCGATGCTGGTCACCGCGCTCGGCGCCGTCACCTCCGACGGGCTCGACGACGGCCGCGTCGTCAGCGGGGTCGGCGGGCAGTACAACTTCGTCGCCCAGGCCTTCGCGCTCGACGGCGCGCGCTCGATCATGGCGCTGCCCGCGACGCGGCGCTCGAAGGGCGAGACGCTGTCGAACGTCCACTGGTCCTACGGGCACACCACGATCCCGCGGCACCTGCGCGACGTGGTGGTGACGGAATACGGCGTCGCCGACCTGCGCGGCCGCTCCGACCGGGACTGCGTCGCGGCGACGCT
>SKOX01000369.1 GCA_007119835.1 Paracoccaceae bacterium | reverse complement strand
GGCCGGGCGCCAGGAACCGGGTATGATCGCGGATGAAGGTCTCGGACACCGCATCGAAGGAGGGAGCCGCAATGGCAAGCAGGACCGGCTCCTGCCGGACAAAATGGCCGACCGACTTGCTAATCCGAATGACGTCCGGAGGCACGAAGTCACTCTGGGGCATTGCTTCCTGCATCAGCTTGCGAGGCTGCGAGAGGACGCCAGCCAACGCGCTTGCTCCCACCCCTGGAGCCACAGCGGCCAAGTCGTTCCACTCAACATTGCCACCCGCGCCTTCCGGCGCCTCGAGGCGAGTTCCACGCTTTTCGGCGAAAAAGACCGCCGTGACAAGCGAGGAGGGCAGAAATTTCAAGGGTTTTATTGGCGGATAAAATCATGATATTAGCCTCGGCACGCGGAAATCTGATCCCTTAATCAATGAAGCGAACTCGTTGGTTATAACTCCCCCGAGCCGTTGGCCATTGTTCACAACACTACGGCCAAGTCATACGGCAAGCATGGGGCAGGTTTCAGACGCGAAGGGAGTGGTAGGTCTTCCTGAGCCGCCTCATGAGGCGCCGATTGAGAGAGAGACGGGCGTCGCTGCTGTTGGTTCGCGGGAAAGGGCTGTCCGGCATTGGCTCGCCCAGGAAGGGGCAGAGGACATTCCAGCCGTCCCCCTCGCTGAGATTCATCTCCAGGAAATCCTCCTTCCGCTCGGCGAAGTAGCGGCGGACCTCAGCATTGTGAGTCTCATAGACCTTCACGTAGTGTAACTCGTGCCCGACGGGATAGGGCGCATCCTCACCGTAGGTAAGTTGCTGCAGCACGGCCGGGTTGCTTCCAAAATGGCTGCAGATGGACTTCAGCCAGCGGTCACTCTCCCGCCAGGTCAGAATGAATTTCGAGCCGGGGAAAGCCTGGTCGAGCTCACGATAGAGGAGCGGCCAAGGCATGTCCTGGACCGCATCATACTCCTCGGCAATCTCAAGGCCGCGAGCGGCATAGCTGCGGCGGAGCTCGTCAAGAGGGAGCGCCTTGCCGAAGATCGACGTGACCTTGTAGCCCAGCTCGCCGAGCGCGGCCTCCATCGACGTCGTTCCGGTCTTCTGAAAGCCGATGCAGAAGACCTTGTGGTTTTTGCTCATGATATCCCGCCGCAACTGGAGATCCTGTGGTGTATCGGCTTATGCCACTCAAGGTAAAGGTTGCAGGTGTGAAGCCTCTCGCTACGCGCCTGGGGCGAGTTCCGGCATGTCCGCGGCGAAGCGCCGGCGCAGGGGGCGGGCGACGGCGGCGGGAAGGCCGAGGGAGGCGAGCCAGACGTAGAGATCGAGCCGCTGGGGCTCGTGGCGCAGCGCCCGGAGCAGCGCCTCCGTCGCCGCCGCCCGGCCGCGCAGGCCGCCTGCGAGCATACGCCGCGCGCTGTCCTTGAGGAAGGCGCCTTCCACCCCTTGGGCGCGCATGTCCTGGCGGTAGCGCAGGTAGAGCATGTGGCGCGCCGCCATGTTGGCCGCGTGCCGCGCCGAGCGCCGGGTGCCGGCAGCGTCAGCCGGCGCATCGTTGTGGTAGCGGCAGACGGGCGCATGGACGGCCGAGACGTCAAAGAAGCGCGTCGCCCGGATCAGGAAGTCCCAGTCCTCGACCGCGGGCAGGGTTGGGTCGAAGCCGCCGATCGTCTCGACGACCTCCCGGCGCATCACGCCGTTGAAGGGAAAGCCCGGCAGGACGTTGCGCGCCAGCATCGTCGGGAAGACCCGCCCCTCCGCGCGCGGCGGCAGGTAGACGCGCTCGCCCCCCGGCGCGACCACCTCGGTGCCGCCATGGACGAGGGCGGTGCGCGCAGGCGCCCGGACCAGGAGCTCGACCTGGCGGTCGAGCTTGCCCGGCAGCCACTCGTCGTCGGAGTCGAGAAAGGCGATGAGCGCGCCCGCCGCCGCGTCCATGCCGGCGTTGCGGGCGCGTGCGACGCCGCCGTTCACGCTCTGCCGCAGGAGCCGCACCCGGCGATCACCCAGGGCCTCGACCCGGGCGGCGGTGTCGTCGGTCGAGGCGTCGTCGACGACCAGCACCTCCATCGCCGGGTAGTCCTGCGCCAGCACCGAGCCAATCGCGCGCAGGACGAGGTCGGCGCGGTTGAAGGTGGGGATGACCACGCTCACCAGCGGCCGGCCATTGGCGGGGGCGGACAGCGGAGCCGGCGGGATCGCCTTCGCCGGACCGAGGCCGGGCGGCGCCGTCGGGCCGGGCCATGACGCAGGTGTGCGGCCTGTGGCCGGTCCCTCGAGCCGCGCGATGGCCGCGGTACATCTTCGGGCGAGATCCGGATGGGCTTCGGTGCCGTCCCGGGCGATCCGCCGATAGGCCTCGACGAGCGGCCCGGTGTAGCGGTCGTGCGCACCTCGGGCCGCAAGCATCCGCTCGATCCGGTCGATCACCAGAATGCTCGACACGATACCAGCCCGGTCGAAGCGGCTTGAACTGAGCGAGGTGGATTCTGGCAGGCGTCGGTAGAAGCCAGTGCCCGCCTCTGCCATCGCGAGAAAGTTGCCGGCGACGAAGCCACGCATCATCACATCGCCGTCATCGTTGACACCGATGTCGAGAGCAAAACCGCCGCTCATCAGATAGGCCGGGCGCGACCACATCACGGAGCAGGGAGGGTGCCACCAGCCCGAGAGCCAGGCGGCGAGGTCGTCGTCGCCCGACCGGCGCGGCGCGCAGGAGGCGGGGGCGGGCAGCCAGCAGCCGGCGGCGGGGGATATCGGTCCCTCGGGCGGGCCGGACCACTCCAGACGCCGCCATGGGCAGATCGCAACGGCCTCGGTATGCTTGGCCAGCACGCGGGCGAGCGCCTCGAGCGTGTCAGGAGCGATCAGGTCGTCGGCGTCGAGAAACATCAGCGCCTCGCCGCGCGCCGCCGCGGCGCCAGCCACCCGGGCGGCGCTCGCACCCCGGCGCGCCTCGTGAATGAGCCGCACCACAGGCCCGAAGCTCTCGACGATCTCCCGGCTCCGGTCCGTCGAGCCGTTGTCTACGACGATGATCTCCCCAGGCGGCCGCGTCTGGTTGAGAACCGAGCGCAGGGTGGCGGCGATGTACCGCTCCGCGTTGAAGCAGGGCACGATCACCGAGATGCTCGGCAGGTTCGGCGCCGATCCGGTCATGGGACGGCCCTCTCAAGCGCCTCCGGCCCCTCTTCCAGCGCCTGGTCCACGGCCTCGAGCACGGCTTCCGGACGGACCGTCAGGTCGCGATGGAGCGAATGGCCCTCGCCGACGCCTTGGGCGGGAACGAGCCAGTAGTTCAGACCCATCGCCGAAGCCAAGGCGTAGAAGTTCGGGTTGGGGTAGGCCGTGTCGGCGATCTCCACGACATGCGCGCCGGGAGCGCAGAACATCATGTTGGTGAGCCCCGCACCGTGCGGCGCGACCAGGATGGCGGTCTCGGCCATCAAGCGGATCTGCCCGGCGAAGTCGTGCTCCTCCATCAGGACCCGATCGAAGCCGCGGCGCTCGAGCGCCGGCCAGAGCGTCTCCTCCTCGAGCAGGTGCCGACCTTTGGCGCGGGAGCGGCTGACGAAGACCCGCCGTCGCGGCTCGATGCCGGGCGGAGCGAGTGCGGCGCGGACCGGGCGCAGGAGCTCTGGGCGGAAGCGGTCGGACTGCACCGCCGTCAGCTCG
>SKOX01000247.1 GCA_007119835.1 Paracoccaceae bacterium | reverse complement strand
GGCAAGGGCCACACCGTCTTCTGCATCTCGTGGCGCAACCCGAGCGGCGCCGACCGCGACCTCGGCCTCGACGACTATCGCGCCATGGGGGTCATGGCCGCGCTCGACGCCGTCTCGACCATCGTGCCCGAGCGCAGGATCCACGCCGTCGGCTACTGCCTCGGCGGCACGCTGCTGTCGATCGCCGCTGCCGCGATGGCGCGGGTGCAGGACGAGCGGCTGGCGAGCGTGACGCTCCTCGCCGCCCAGACCGACTTCGCCGAACCGGGCGAGCTCGCGCTGTTCATCGACTACGCCCAGATGCGCTTCCTCGAGAGCATGATGTGGAACCGCGGCTACCTTTCCGCGGACCAGATGGCGGGCGCCTTCCAGCTTCTGCGCTCGAACGACCTGATCTGGTCGCGGGTCGTGCGCGACTATATGATGGGCGAGCGCGGGAAGATGACCGACCTGATGGCATGGAACGCCGACACCACGCACATGCCCTACCGGATGCACACCGAATACCTCAGGCGGCTCTATCTCGGCAACGACCTCGCCGCCGGGCGGCTGATGGTCGACGGTCGGCCGGTCGCGCTCCAGAACATCCGCGCGCCGATGTTCGTCGTCGGCACCGAGCGCGACCACGTCGCGCCCTGGCGCTCGGTCTACAAGATCCACTACATCACCGACACCGACGTCACCTTCGTGCTGACGAGCGGCGGCCACAACGCCGGCATCGTCAGCGAGCCCGGCCATCCCCACCGGCACTTCCGCATGGCGCTGAAGCGGACCGCCGACCCCTGCCTCGGCGACGACGAGTGGCAGGCGCGGGTCGAGCCCGTCCGCGGCTCGTGGTGGCCGGCCTGGGCGGGCTGGCTCGCCGAGCAGTCCGGGCCCGACCATGTCCCGCCGCCGCCGATGGGCTCCCCGGCCGCCGGGCTCGCGCCCGCGATGGACGCCCCCGGCTCCTATGTGATGCAGAGGTAGCATGCAGACCGAATTCCTGCGCAACCGGACGTTCGAGGAGCTCCGCCCCGGCGAGACGGCCTCGATCACGCGGCTGGTCAGCCGCGACGACATCGAGCTCTTCGCCGCCGTCTCGGGCGACGTGAACCCGGCGCATCTCGACGCCACCTTCGCGGCCACCGACTTCTTCGGCCACATCGTCGCCCACGGCATGTGGACCGGCGCCCTGGTCTCGGCCGTCCTCGGCACGCGGCTGCCGGGTCCCGGCACGGTCTATCTCGGCCAGGAGCTGAGGTTCCTGAAACCCGTCCTGCCCGGCGACGTCATCACCGCCGCCGTCAGCGTCGTCGAGAAGCGCGAGAACGGCGTCGTCGTCCTCGACACGCGCTGCACCAACCAGGAAGGCGACGACGTCCTCTCAGGCCAGGCGACGGTGATCGCGCCTAACCGGACCATCGAGTGGCCGCGGGCGCACCTGCCCGACGTCACGCTCCGCCGGCACGACCGCTACGAGCGGTTCATCGCGCGGGCGCGCGCGCTCCCGGCGATCCGCGTCGCGGTCGTGCATCCCTGCTCGCCGGAGGCGGTGGTGGCGGCGGCCGAGGCCCGCGACGCCGGCCTGTTCGAGCCGCTGCTGATCGGGCCGGAGGAGCGGATCCGCGCGGCCGCCGACACGGCAAAGGTGTCGCTCGACGGCATGGCGATCGAGGCGGTGCCCCACAGCCACGCCGCCGCCGACCGGGCGGTGGAGCTGGCGCTCGCGGGCAAGGTGGCCGCGCTCGTAAAGGGCAGCCTGCACTCCGACGAGCTGCTCGGCGCCGTGGTGCGCTCGGGCCTGCGCACCGAGCGGCGGATCAGCCACGTCTACGGCATGGACGTTCCGGCCTACGACAAGCCGCTGATCGTCACCGACGCCGCGATCAACATCCAGCCGAGCCTGACCGACAAGCGCGACATCTGCCAGAACGCCATCGACCTCCTGCGCCGGCTCGGGATGGAGCGGCCCAAGGTCGCGGTCCTCGCCGCCGTGGAGACGGTGAACCCGGCGATGCCCGCGACCCTCGACGCCGCCGCCCTCACCGTGATGGCGGCCCGCGGCCAGATCGAGGGCGGCGACGTCGACGGCCCGCTTGCCTTCGACAACGCGGTGAGCCCGGACGCCGCCAGGACCAAGGGCATCGTCTCGCCCGTGGCCGGCCACGCCGACATCCTGCTCGTCCCCGACCTCGAGGCCGGCAACATGCTCGCCAAGCAGCTCACCCACTTCGCCGGCGCCACCGCCGCGGGCCTCGTGCTCGGCGCCCGGGTGCCGATCGTGCTGACCAGCCGCTCCGACCCGCTGTCGGCCCGGATCGCCTCCGCCGCCCTCGCCCGCCTCGTGGTCGAGGCCCGCCCGATCCTGGGCGCCTGACCATGGCGGACACCATCCTCACGCTCAACGCCGGCTCCTCGACGATCAAGATCGGGCTCTACGAGGTCACGGAGGGCGGACCGCAGCGCCGCGCCAAGGGCGTGGCCGACCTCCGCGCCGAGCCGCCGCAGCTGCGCCTGACGGCGGACGCGACCGAACGCGAGATGCCCCTCGCCGATCCCGAGGATCCGGAGGCGGTCCTTTCCGTCGCCCTCGACGCCGTCCGCGGCATCGCAGCCGGGCCGCCGGCCGCGGTCGCCCACCGGGTGGTGCATGGCGGCGACCGCTTCGCCGGACCCGTCGGCATCGACGACGCCGTGATCGACGAACTCGAGGCGCTGACGGTGCTGGCGCCGCTCCACCAGCCGCAGGCGCTGCGCCTTGTCCGCGCCATGCGCGCGCTCGCGCCCGACATCGTCCAGACAGCCTCCTTCGACACCGCCTTCCACCGCAGCATGCCCGACCGCAACCGGCGCTTCGCCCTGCCCCGGGCGCTGCACGACGAGGGCATCAAGCGCTACGGCTTCCACGGCCTCTCCTACGCCTCGATCGCCGCGGCCCTGCGGCGCGAGCATCCCGCGCTCGCCGCCGGCCGCGTCGTGGCCGCGCATCTCGGCAGCGGCGCCAGCCTCTGCGCCATGGCGCACGGGGAGAGCCGCGACACCAGCATGGGCTTCTCGACGCTCGAGGGGGTGCCGATGGCGACCCGCTGCGGCGCGCTCGACGCCGGCGTGGTCCTGCACCTGCTCGGCCCCGGCGGCCGGTCGCGCGAGGACGTCGAGGACATGCTCTACCACCGCGCCGGCCTCCTCGGCGTCTCGGGCATCAGCGCCGACACCCGCGCGCTCCTCGAGAGCCCGGCGGCGGCGGCCCGCGAGGCGCTCGACCTCTTCGCCTTCCGGGTCGCGGGCGAAGTGGCGCGCCTCGCCGTGTCGCTCGGCGGCCTCGACGCGCTCGTCTTCTCCGCAGGCATCGGCGAGAACCAGCCGCAGGTGCGCGCCGCCATCGCCGCGCATCTCGGCTGGCTCGGCCTCACGCTCGACGCGGACGCCAACGATGCCGGCGCCAACGATGCCGCCGCCAGCGACGCGGGCGCCCGAAGCATCGCCACCGGCGAGAGCCCGGTCGCCTGCCTCGTCGTCCCGACCGACGAGGAGCAGGTCCTCGCGCTGGAGGCCGCGAGCCTCCTGGCGGGCAGCGACCGCCCCGCCTGAGCGGTCCCGGAGCCCCGGCTCGATCTCGCGGAGCCCGAGGTCGAGAGGCGCCCGGACCTGGGACGCGAACCGGTTCGCGAGCCGCACTGCGCCGCGCCG
>SKOX01000035.1 GCA_007119835.1 Paracoccaceae bacterium | reverse complement strand
TGATCCCGCGACACCGCCGCGACAGGCCCGGGGCGGCGGAAGGCGGAACGCGGCTGGACCCGCACGGCCGCGCCGCTATCCTCAGAGCATGACGCCAGCCAAGGAGGCAATGAGAATGACCGAGCGCCTGTCCGAAGCCGACCGCGAAACCCTCCTGCCGGCCCTCGGGGAGACCGGCTGGGGCGGCGTGCCCGACCGCGACGGCATCCGAAAGATATGGAAGTTCAAGAGCTTCACCGAGGCCTGGGGCTTCATGTCCCGTGCGGCGCTGATCGCGGAGAAGATGGACCACCACCCGGAATGGACCAACGTCTACAACACGGTCGACGTGACCCTGACGACCCATTCGGCCGACGGGCTGAGCCAGCTCGACATCGATCTTGCGAAGAAGCTCGACCGCCTCGCACCGGACGCGGAGATCCAGCGCGATCACTCCGAGCCGGTGACCTGCCTGTGCAAGGTCCACCACGCGACCGGCGCGCCGGAGTAACGCGACCGGGCGGATCCCGGCGCCGGCCACAGCGGCCGGCGCGCGGAGCGTATCAGGCCGCCTGGCCCTTGTGCGAACGCACGGCGTCGAGCAGCGCCTCGCCGCCGCTCATCGTGCACTCGCTCCGGCTCTCCTCGATCCCGAGCGCGACGACCACCCCGTCCTCGACCAGCGCACCGTAGCGCCGCGAACGGCCGAAGAACCCGACGGGCGGCGCGTCGAAGTCCATCCCGATCGCCTTGGTGAAGGCCCCCGCGGCATCGCCGAGCATGCGGACGCCGGCCGCCCTCGCGCCCGAGCTCTCGCCCCAGGCCGCCATGACGAAGGGATCGTTGACCGCGATCACCACCACCCGGTCCACGCCCTCGTCGCGGAGCGCCTGAACGCTGCGCACGACGCTCGGCATGTGCGCGCCGTCACAGGTTCGCGTGTAGGCGCCCGGCATGCCGAAGACCGCCACGCGACCGGCGAAGGCCTCCGCCGAGGAGACCGTCCGCGGCTCGCCGCCGGTGAATTCCAGAAATTCCGCCTCAGGCAGCCGGTTGCCAACGTTCAAGGCCATGTGTGCTCGCTCCATCGCAACGCTATCAGATCCGGCGCCATATAGGCGGGCAGCCCGCGCGAAGCCAGTCGGACGCGGCGGCGCGACCGCTTCGGCGGGCGCGTGCGGCGCGTCTGCCCGGCGCGTCTCCCGAAAGACAAGATCGCGCCTCGCGCTCTCTCGACACCGTCGGCCACGGAGAAACGCACGCCGCGATCATTCCCCGGCCGCCTGCCCCCGCGCCCGCTCCGAGCCCGGCGGCCCGATGGCGTCGAGGCGCGCCTCGATCTGCTCGAGCTTGACCAGCACCTTCTCGCGATACTCGTCCGTCTGCGCGACGCTCTCGACGGCATGCGCCTCCTGCATGGAGTTCACCACGAGGCCGACGACGAGATTCACCACCGCGAAGGTCGTGACCAGGATGAAGGGCACGAAGAACATCCAGGCCCAAGGATAGACCTCCATCACCGGCCGCACGATCCCCATCGACCAGCTTTCCAGCGTCATGATCTGGAAGAGCGAGTAGGCGGAATTTCCGATGTCGCCGAACCATTGAGGGAAGGTCGCGCCGAAGAGCTTTGTCGCCATCACCGAGCCGATGTAGAAGATCAGGCTCATCAGCATGAAGACCGAGCCCATGCCGGGCAGCGCACGGATCAAGCCCTCCACCACGCGCCTGAGCGACGGCACCAGCGACACCGCCCTCAGCACGCGGAGGATCCTGAGCGCGCGCAGCACCGCGAAGCCCTCGGTCGCGGGCGCGAGGCTGATCGCCACGATCAGGAAGTCGAAGACGTTCCACCCGGCACGGAAGAAGGCGAGCCGGAACGCCACGAGCTTCAGCCCGATCTCCACGACGAAGATCGAAAGCGCCAGCGTGTCGAGGAAGACGAGAACCGCTCCGGCATGCTCCAGCGCCGTCTCCGACGTCTCGAGCCCGAGCACGACGGCGTTGAACACGATGACGGCGAGGATGAAGTTCTGGAAGCGGGGATGCTCGACGAAGGCGGCGAGGGAGGCGCGGTTCATCCGATGGCTCCGGGCGCTTTGGGTGAGGGCTGGCGGACCACTTGTCGCGGAAGGGCCCTTTCCGCAAGCCCTTCGGCCCGCCGCCGCTGCGTCCGCGGGATCATTCGCCCTCGACGGGCTTGGCGGCCAGAGGCTGGCGCGGCCGCGCGAGGGCCGCGCGGGTGACCCAGACCAGCCGATGCTCCGCGCGCGTGATCGCCACGTAGGCGAGCCGCCGCCAGAGCGCGACGCCGGCCTCGCTGCGTCCCGAGCGGAAGGCGGCGTAGAGGTCGGGCGCGAAGACCTGGACCTCCGGCCATTGCGAGCCCTGCGCCTTGTGGATCGTCACCGCCGCCCCGTGGACGAAGCTCGCGCCCATCCGGGCGGCCGAGGCGATCACCGGCTCCTCGCGGTCCGGCGCCTCGAGGCGGATGATCGTCGCGGCCGTCACGCCCGGCGGATCGGCACCGAGGACGTGCAGCCGGCTGAAGCCGGGCTTCCGCCCGGGCCCGAGCCAGATCACCTGCGCGCCCTTGACGAGCCCGCGCGTCTCGAGCTCGCCACGGCGGCGGAAATGCTGGCGCGGCAGCTCGAGCCCGTCGCAGATCAGCGGCTCGCCGGGCAGGAGCTCGGCCTCCGGCGCGCCATGGCTTCGCCGGAAGGCGTCGATCAGCCTCACCCGCGTCGCGTTGCGCCAGACGAGGATCGGCGCCCTCGCCATGCCGTCGGCATCGGCGCGGCCGGCCACCACGACGCGATCGTCGCGCGAGGCGGCCCGCTCGATCTCACGCTCGAAGTCCGGGAAGTCGATGTCCGGGTCGCCGAGCGCGAGGGCGAGATCGAGGATCGGGTTGCCCTCGGCCTGGCGGTGCACCGTGGAAAGCTCCAGCCGGTCCTTCGGCGGGAGCCGATCAAAGACCATCCCCTCGCCCTGCCCCATCGGCGGCGGCAGCTGCGCCGGGTCGCCGAAGAGCAGCAGGAAGCCGAACAGCGACTCGAGGTCGGCGAGCATCGCCTCGTCGAGCATCGAGGCCTCGTCCACCAGCCCGATGTCGAGCGGGCTGTCGCGCCGCTTCCAGCCCTTGATGAAGTCCGAGCCGCGCAGGCCGGCGGCGGCCAGCGCCCCGGGCAGCGAGCCGTGCAGAGCGTAGGACGCAGCGGCCCTGTCGAGCGCGCCGTCCGCCACGCCCTCGACCTCCGGCCGGTCCGCCTTGCCGGAGAGCCAGTCGGCGAGCTTCTCGAAGTCGGGATGGTAGAGCGGCGTGTAGAGGATCCGGTGGATCGTCGTCGCCGGCACCCCGCGCGCGCGCAGCACGGAAGCCGCCTTGTTGGTCGGGGCGAGGATGGCGACGCTGCGCCGCCCCTTGGCCTTGCGCTCGTCCTCGGCCGAGATCGCCTCGACGCCGGCCTCGCGCAGCGCGGCGACCAGGCCTGCGAGGATGCGGGTCTTGCCGGTTCCTGCGCGCCCGACCACGGCCATGGTGCGGCGCTCGCGGGCGGCGTCGGGCAGGCTCGTGCCGGCTGTGAGGTCGACGCCCGCCTCGCGCAGGCCGGCCGCGATCCGCATGGCCGCCTGACGCTGGTCGTCCGGCGGGGGGGCGGTCGCCCCTGCCGCTCCCTGATCGCCGCCCTC
>SKOX01000375.1 GCA_007119835.1 Paracoccaceae bacterium | reverse complement strand
GGATGCGCAGCTCGATCTGGGAATAGTCGAGGCTGACGAGGACGTTGCCCGCCTCGGCCACGAAGGCCTCACGGATGCGGCGGCCCTCCTCGGTGCGGATCGGGATGTTCTGCAGGTTCGGGTCGGTCGAGGCGAGGCGCCCCGTGGCGGCGCCGGCGATCGAGTAGCAGGTGTGCACACGGCCCGTCTCGGGGTGGACGTGCTCCTGCAGCGCGTCGGTGTAGGTCGATTTCAGCTTCGACACCTGGCGCCAGTCGAGCACGCGCGCGGGAAGCTCGTGGCCCTGGGCGGCGAGCTCCTCGAGCACGTCGGCGCCGGTGCCGTAGGCGCCGGTCTTGCCCTTCTTGCCGGGACCGAGGGCGAGGCTCTCGAACAGCACCTCGCCGAGCTGCTTCGGGGAGCCGACGTTGAACGGGTGGCCGGCGAGGGCGTGGATCTCGGCCTCGAGCCCGGCCATCTTCTGGGCGAACTCGCCCGAGAACCGCGAGAGCCGGTCGCGGTCCACGCGGATGCCGTGCATCTCCATGTCCATCAGCACCGGCACCAGCGGCCGCTCCAGCGTCTCGTAGACCCGGGCGACGCGGGCGGCCGGCAGCTGCGGCTTCAGCACGTGCCAGAGGCGCCAGGCGATCTCGGCGTCCTCGGCGGCGTATTCCGCGGCCTTGTCGATCTCGACCTGGTCGAAGCACTTCGCGGCCTTGCCCGATCCGATCAGCGTCTTGATCGGAATGCACTTGTGGCCGAGGTGGCGCTCGGCGAGGACGTCGAGCCCGTGGCCATGCAGCCCCGAATGCAGCACGTAGCTGAGCAGCATCGTGTCCTCGATCGGCGCCACGCGGATGCCGAGGCGCGCGAGGATCTTCGCGTCGTACTTCATGTTCTGCGCGATCTTGAGGACCGACGGGTCCTCGAGGATCGGCTTCAGGGCGGCGAGTGCTGCGGCCATCTCCATCTGGCCCGGCGCGAGCCCGCCGCCGCCGAGCAGGTCCGCCGTCCCCTCGCGGTGGGCGAGCGGGATGTAGCAGGCCTGTCCCGGCCCGGTGCAGAGCGAGATGCCGACGAGATCGGCGCGCATGTCGTCGAGGCCGGTCGTCTCGGTGTCGAGCGCGAACGCGCCGCGGTCGCGAATGCGGGCGATCCAGGCGTTAAGCGCTACGCCGTCGCGGACGATCTCGTAGACGCCGCGGTCGATCGGGGGCAGGGCGGCCGCAGCCGGGGCCCGCGCGGGCGCGCCCGCGCCGCCTCCGCGGGGGTTCGATGCCCCCGCGGAGGTGGCTTCCATTGAGGGTGCCGCGATGACCGGCGCCTCGACGCCGACCCTCTCGGCGACGCGCTGCGTGAGCGTCCGGAACTCCATCCGCGTCAGGAAGTCGAGGAGAGTCCCGGCCTCGGGCGCGCGGACCTCGAGCGCGGCGAGTGGCTCGGGCAGGACGACGTCGCGCTTCAGCGTGACGAGCTCGCGCGAGAGGCGGATCTGGTCGGCCTTCTCGATCAGCGTCTGGCGGCGCTTAGGCTGCTTCACCTCGCCGGCGCGGGCGAGCAGGGTGTCTAGGTCGCCGTATTCGCTGATGAGCTGGGCAGCGGTCTTGATGCCGATGCCCGGCGCGCCGGGCACGTTGTCGATCGAATCGCCGGCGAGCGCCTGGACGTCGACGACCCGGTCGGGGCCGACGCCGAACTTCTCCGCGACCTCGTCGGGGCCGATGCGGCGGTTCTTGAGCGTGTCGACCATCTCGACGCCGCCGCCCACGAGCTGCATCAGGTCCTTGTCGGCCGAGATGATGGTGACGCGGCCGCCGGCGGCCTTGGCCATCTCGGCGTAGGTCGCAATGATGTCGTCGGCCTCGAAGCCGTCGGTCTCGATGCAGGGCAGGTTGAAGGCGCGCGTCGCCTCCCGGATCAGCGGGAACTGCGGCACCAGGTCCTCGGGCGCCGGCGGCCGGTGCGCCTTGTAGTCGGGATAGAGCTCGTTGCGGAAGGTGCGCTCGGACTTGTCGAAGATCACCGCGACGTGGGTCGGCGCGTCGGCGCCCCTGGCCTCCTCGACCATCTTCCAGATCATGTTGCAGAAGCCGTGCACCGCACCCGTCGGCAGGCCGTCGGACTTGCGGGTGAGCGGCGGCAGGGCGTGGTAGGCGCGGAAGATGAAGCCAGAGCCGTCGACGAGGTGGAGATGGCAGCCCGGCCCGAAGCCGGCCGCGGCCTCCGGCGCCTCGGCGGCGGCGGCCGGCGCGCTGTCGGCCATGCTCAGTCCTCCGGCGTCGGCGATGCGCCGCGGGGAATGCCGGCGGCGGGCTCCTGATCCGGCGTCGCCGGCCGCGCGCCGGCGGCGGGGCTGCCCTTGAGAACGAAGCGCCGATCGCAATAGCCGCAGTCGATCCAGCCGCGGCCGGGGTCGATGGTCATCCAGACCCGCGGGTGGCCGAGTGCGCCGCCGCCGTCGCAGGAGACGCGGGTTGCGGTGACCTCCATGATTTCGGGGGCCGGGGAGCCTTCGGGGATCTCGTTCGCCTGGCGCATGGTCGTCGGCCCCTCGCGGATCGGTGGCGGCGCCGCCGGGCGGGAGGCCGGGCGGCATTTGCCCTTCCTTACCCCCTATGCTAGCGCGACCGCAACCGCAGCCGGAGCCGCATCATGCCGGGCCATGCCGTCGAGATCAGGGGCCTGAGGAAGGTCTACGCCGCGCAAGGGGCCGAGCCGCCCAAGGTGGCGCTCGACGGGCTCGACCTCGCGATCCCCGAGGGCTCGATCTTCGGCCTTCTCGGCCCGAACGGGGCGGGCAAGTCGACGACGATCAACATCCTTGCCGGGCTGACGGTGAAGAGCGCGGGGTCCGTACGGATCTGGGGCTTCGACCAGGACGCGAACCCGCGCCAGTCGCGGGCGGCGATCGGCGTCGTGCCCCAGGAGCTCAACATCGACCCGTTCTTCTCGCCACGCGCCGCGCTCGAGGTGCAGGCGGGGCTTTACGGCGTGCCGAAGCGCCTCAGGCGCACCGACGAGATCCTCGCCCGCGTCGGGCTCGCCGACAAGGCCGACGCCTATGCCCGCCAGCTCTCGGGCGGCATGAAGCGGCGGTTTCTCATCGCCAAGGCGCTGGTGCACAACCCGCCTGTGCTGGTGCTCGACGAGCCGACGGCGGGCGTCGACATCGAGCTCCGCCGGATGCTCTGGGACTACGTGCGCGAGCTGAACGGCCAGGGCGCGACGATCATCCTGACCACGCATTATCTCGAGGAGGCCGAGGCGATGTGCGACCGGATCGGCATCATCAACCATGGCCGGCTGATCGCCGAGGAGGCGACGCCCGACCTGATCGCGCGCATGGACCGCAAGGCGCTGGTCATCACCCCGGCCGCCCCCGTCGCCGCCCTGCCGCCGGCGCCGGAGGGGGTGGAGGCGGAACTGAGGCCGGACGGCCGGCTCGCCTTCGCCTACCACCGCTCGCGCATGCCGGCGGACGCCGTCCTCGACGCGGTACGCGCGGCGGGCATCTCGATCCGCGACGTGGCCACCGAGGAGCCGCATCTCGAGGACGTGTTCGTCGAGCTGACTACGAGCCGCCCGGCGGCGTGAGGCCTGCGGCGGCGCTCCCCGGCGGGCTCCGGACCCCGCCCTCCTCGACGGGGCTCGCCGAGCCCCGCGCTCGTCGGGCGGGCCGGCGGCATGGCTGCCG
>SKOX01000263.1 GCA_007119835.1 Paracoccaceae bacterium | reverse complement strand
CTGGTCGAGGACGGCGTCCCGGTGGCCCCCCTGCCCTTCCCGGCGCGCCGCGGCCACTGAGCGGCCATCGCGGCCCGCCCGCGCGCGCCGCTTGAAGGCGGCGGAGGAAGCGCATAAGAGCCGGCGGAGGTCCCCAGGCTCAAGGCTTCGTTACCGATGTCGCGCCTCGTCATGAAATTCGGCGGCACCTCGGTCGCCGACCTCGCCCGCATCCGCAGCGCGGCCGAGCGCGTCCGGCGCGAGGTCGAGCGCGGCCACGAGGTCGCGGTGGTGGTCAGCGCCATGGCCGGCAAGACCAACGAGCTCGTCGGCTGGGTGCGCGAGACCTCCCGCCTCTACGATGCGCGCGAATACGACGCCGTCGTGGCCTCGGGCGAGAACGTCACCGCCGGCCTGATGGCGCTGACCCTGCAGGAGATGGGGGTGCCGGCGCGCTCCTGGCAGGGCTGGCAGGTGCCGCTCGTCACCACGTCGGCCCACGGCGCCGCCCGGATCGAGCGCATCGAGACCGAGCGCCTCGAGGCGAAATTCGCCGAAGGCCTGCACGCGGTCATCGCCGGCTTCCAGGGCATCAGCCCCGAGGGCCGCGTCACCACCCTCGGCCGCGGCGGGTCGGACACGTCGGCGGTCGCCTTCGCCGCGGCGCTCGGCGCAGAGCGCTGCGACATCTACACCGACGTCGACGGCGTCTACACCACCGACCCGCGCATCACCAAGAAGGCGCGCAAGCTCGCCAAGATCTCCTACGAGGAGATGCTCGAGCTCGCCTCGCTCGGCGCCAAGGTGCTGCAGACCCGCAGCGTCGAGCTCGCCATGCGGCACAAGGTTCGGGTTCAGGTTCTCTCCAGCTTCGCCGACGAGCCCGGCACGCTGGTCTGTGACGAGGAGGAGATCGTGGAAAGCAGGGTCGTCAGCGGCATCGCGCACACGCGCGACGAGGCGCAGGTCACGGTCGCGGGGGTGCGCGACAGGCCGGGGATCGCCGCGGCGCTCTTCGGGCCGCTCGCCCAGGCGGGCGTCAACGTCGACATGATCGTGCAGAACGTCTCGGCCGACGGGCGCACCGACATGACCTTCACCGTGCCGATCGACGACGTCCCCCGCGCGCTCAAGGCGCTCGAGGCGGCGCGCGAGCGCGGCGAGATCGCCTTCGCGCAGGTCCTCGCCAACGAGGACGTCGCCAAGGTCTCGATCGTCGGGATCGGCATGCGCAGCCACGCCGGCGTCGCGCACCAGATGTTCCAGGCGCTCGCTGCCGAAAACATCAACATCAAGGTGATCACGACGTCGGAGATCAAGGTCTCGGTGCTGATCGACCGCAAATATCTGGAACTGGCGGTTCAGGCACTGCATGATGCCTTCGAGCTGGAAAAGGCCAGCTGAGGCGCTGGGGCTGCTGCCATGCCCTTCTCGAAGGCGGTCGACAGCCGCATCCTCCTGACGCGACTGCGCGAGACCCTGGCCGAGGCGGCCGAGGGGCAGGAGCGGCTGAACCGCATCGTCCGGCTGATCGCCGACGGCCTCGTGGCCGAGGTCTGCTCGGTCTACCTGCGCCGCGACGAGGACACGCTCGAGCTCTGCGCCACCGAGGGCCTCAAGGCCGAGGCCGTGCACCTCACCCGCCTGCGCCTCGGCCAGGGCCTCGTCGGCCGGATCGCCGAGACGGCCACGCCGCTCTCGACGCGGGACGCGCCGAAGACGCCGGGCTTCCGCTTCATGCCCGAGACCGGCGAGGAGATCTATTCGTCCTTCCTCGGCGTGCCGATCCAGCGCCTCGGCGAGGTGCTCGGCGTGCTCGTCATCCAGAACCGGACGCCGCGCGACTATACCGAGGACGAGACCTACGCCCTCGAGGTCGTCGCCATGGTCATCGCCGAGATGGCCGAGCTCGGCGCCTTCATCGGCCCGGGGCCCATGGAGATCGCCGAGCAGCACAAGCGGCCGTTCTTCGTGCGCGGCATCGTCGGGCAGGAGGGCGTCGCCGAGGGCCGGGTGCTGCTGCACGAGCCGCAGGTCGTGGTCAGCCAGCCGATCACCGACGACCCCGCCCACGAACGGACCCGGCTGCACGGCGCGATCGAGCGGCTGCGCGCGGAGGTCGACGAGATGCTGGCCGCCGACTATCTCGGCGGCAAGGGCGAGCATCGCGACGTGCTCTACACCTACCGGATGTTCGCCCACGACAAGGGCTGGGTGCGCCGGATCGAGGCCTCGATCGACAGCGGCCTCGCCGCCGAGGTCGCGGTCGAGAAGGAGCAGTCGGCGACCCGAACCCGGATGAGCCGGACGCCGGACCCCTACCTGCGCGAGCGCCTGCACGACCTCGACGACCTGTCGAACCGGCTGCTGCGGCTGCTCGCCGGGCGGACGCCGGATCAGGGCCGGGACGTGTTCGAGGACGCGATCCTGGTTGCCCGCAACATCGGCCCGGGCGAGTTGCTCGACTACGGGCGACGGCTCAAGGGCGTCGTGCTCGAGGAGGGCTCGGTCGGCAGTCACGCCGCGATCGTGGCGCGCGCGCTCGCGATCCCGCTGGTGGTCCACGCCGAGCGAATCACCCGCGAGGCGAAGAACGGCGACCCGATCCTGCTCGACGGCGACGTCGGCACGGTGCACCTGCGCCCCGAGGAGACCGTCGCCCAGGCCTTCCGCGAGAAGGTCGACATGCGCGCCGAGGCGCAGCAGGCCTACGCGGCGCTGGTCGACAAGCCGGCGACGACGCGCGACGGGGTGACGCTCGGCCTGATGATGAACGCGGGCCTGATGGCCGACCTCCCCAGCCTGCCGAAATGCGGCGCGCTGGGCGTCGGGCTGTTCCGCACCGAGCTGCAGTTCCTGATCCGAACCAGCGTGCCGAAACGCACCGATCTCGCCGCGCTCTACGGCCGGATCTTCGATGCGGCCAAAGGAAAGCCGGTGACCTTCCGGACGCTCGACATCGGCTCGGACAAGGTCCTGCCCTACATGAAGCGCGAGGACGAGCCGAACCCCGCGCTCGGCTGGCGGGCGATCCGGGTGGGCCTCGACCGGCCGGGCATCCTGCGCATGCAGGTCCAGGCGCTGCTGCGCGGGGCGCAGGGCCGGCCGCTCAGCGTGATGTTCCCCTTCGTCACCGAGGCCGAGGAGTTCGACCGCGCGCGCGAGCTCTTCGCCAAGGTGCTCGCGCGCGAGACCGCGATGGGCCACACCACGCCCGAGCGGATCGAGATCGGCGCGATGCTCGAGACGCCGAGCCTCGCCTTCGCGCCCGAGCGGTTCTTCGACACCGTCGATTTCCTGTCGATCGGCGGCAACGACCTCAAGCAGTTCTTCTTCGCCGCCGACCGCGAGAACGAGCGGGTGCGCCGGCGCTACGACGTGCTCAGCACCTGCTTTCTCAACTTCCTCGACCACATCGTGGCGCGCGCCGCGGCGCACGCGACGCCGCTCTCCTTCTGCGGCGAGGATGCCGGCCGGCCGGTGGAGGCGGTGGCCTTCGCCGCCTCGGGGCTCACCACGCTGTCGATGCGCGCAGCCTCGATCGGCCCGGTGAAGCTCGCGCTACGCTCGGTCGATCTCGGCGCGGCAAGGACGGTGATCTCCGACGCCCGCCGGGCCGGCGCGGGCAGCGTGCGCCCGGCGCTCGAGGCCTGGCTCGCCGCCACCGGCGTGCCGCACTGACGGGCGACGCCCACCGCGACGACCG
>SKOX01000304.1 GCA_007119835.1 Paracoccaceae bacterium | reverse complement strand
GCGGCGCTGCTGGCGCGGGGGCCGGGCAAGTGCGCCGAGAAGTTCGGCGAGGAGGCGGTCGAGGCGATCGTCGCCGCCGCCGCGGGGGATCGCGTGGCGGTGGTCGCCGAGGCGGCGGACGTGATCTACCACCTGCTCGTGATGCTGGCGGCGCGCGACGTGGCGTGGTCCGAGGTCGCGGCCGAGCTCGCGCGGCGCGAGGGGCGCTCCGGCGTCGCTGAGAAGGCGTCGCGCGGCGACGCGCGCAGGGGATGACGCGGCGCGACGACGCGCAGGGGATGACGCAGCGCGGCAACGCGCGCAGGGGATAACGGCTTTGCAGACGCGCCCGGGCATGGTAGGTCCGCCCCGTCCTGCCGCGGCCGCGGAAACGTCAGCGGAACAAGCCGGTGCGGGGTTGCCTTCGCGCGTGCGTCGTTGGAATAGGATCGTGGCCAGGCGCGGGCAGCGCGGCGCGGGGAACCGGGGGAGAGGATAGGCAAGAAATGGACCAGGAATCGCGTAAGGCGTTCATCGTTCTCGGCGGCGTGCTCGTGGGGCTGCTCGCCATCTCCCTGATCTTCTCCGGACGGTCGGGCGACGCGATCTATACCGGGCCGCCCGTTCACCAGCAGTTCCAGGTGGCCGAGATCCCCGAGATCGAGGACCCGGCGCCCGAGGACGTCGACATGCCCGGCGAGGCGCCCGAGGAGGTCGAGCCGATAGAGGTCGACGTCGTCGAGGAAGAGGTCCCGCCGGCCGAGGTCGCCGAAGCGCCGGTCGAGGAGGCTCCCGCCGAAGAGGTCGTCGAGGCCCCGGTCGAGGAGGCCCCCGCCGAGGAGGTCGTCGAGGCCCCGGTCGAAGAGGCCCCCGCTGAGGAGGTCGTCGAGGCCCCGGTCGAGGAGGCCCCCGCCGAGGAGGTGGCGATGATCGGCGATCCGGAGGCCGGTGCGCGCGTGTGGCGCCAGTGCCAGGCCTGCCACCAGATCGGCGAGGGTGCGGTGAACCGCGTGGGGCCGCAGCTGACCGGCATCATCGACCGGCCGAAGGCGGCGGTCGAGGGCTTCAACTATTCGGCCGCGCTCGCGGCGAGCGGCGCCGAGGGCGGCGTCTGGGGGGTCGAGGAGCTTCGCGGCTTCCTCGCGGCACCGCGCCAGTGGCTGCCCGGCACCTCGATGGCCTTTGCCGGCCTCCGCGCGGAGGACGACATCGACAACCTGATCGCCTACATGGCGACCTACGAGTAGGCGCGGGCGCGGCCGCCCCAGGCCGGCGCACTCACCCTCGTTGCAACTGCCTCAGGGCCGGCATCACGCCGGCCCTTTTCGTTCGGGGAAGTGCTACGGCCTGAACGGCTACTCGTAGTAGGTGTAGCCGTTCAGGCTCTCGCGGTAGGCGGCGAGGATCGTCCGGCCGCCGACGGCGTCGAGCCGGCCTTGCGAGATCGCCGCGTCGACGATCCGGCGGAAGTCGTCGAGGCACTCGCGCGGGTTGTACTCGACATAGCTCAGCACCTCGGCCACCGTGTCGCCCTCGACCTCCTCGAGCAGGTCGAAGCCGCCGTCCTCGCGCAGGCTGATCGTGGCGACGTTGGTGTCCCCGAAGAGGTTGTGCAGGTCGCCGAGCGTCTCCTGATAGGCGCCGATGAAGAAGACCCCGATGTGATAGGGCTCGCCCTCGCGGATGTCGTGCACCGGCAGCGCCCGCGCCAGCCCGTCGGCGAGCACGAAGCGATCGATCTTGCCGTCCGAATCGCAGGTGATGTCGCTCAGGATCGCCCGCCGGTCCGGCGCCTCGTTCAGGCGCTGGATCGGCACGATCGGGTGGAGCTGGTCGATAGCCCACATATCGGGCAGCGACTGGAAGAGCGAGAAGTTGCCGTGGTAGATGTCGGCGATGCGGTAGAGCTGCGCCTCCATCTCCGGCGTCACGTCGTCGCTGGCCATCCGCCGGATCTCCGACATCAGCCGCAGGTAGATCCGCTCGCCGCGCGCCACCTCGCGCAGGTCGACCACGCCCCGCCGGAAGATCGCCCGGAGTTCGTTGCGGTAGTAGGTCGCGTCGTTGATGCATTCCTGCAGGCGGTTCGGCACCATGTAGCCGCGAACGGCGGCGAGGTCGTGGACGAGGTGGTGGTCCCCCGGCTCGGGCTCCGGTGCGGTCTCGATGTCGTAGAGCGTCGCTTCGAGCACGTCGAAGACCAGCAGCGCCGACAGCGCCACCACCGCCCGCCCGCTTTCGGTCACCAGCGTCGGGTGCGGCAGGCCCGCCTCGTCGAGAGCGTAGCGCACGGTCTCGACCACGCTGGCGCAGTATTCGGCCACGGTGTAGTTCACCGAGCTCTCGGTGGCGCGCATCTCGCCGGTATAGTCGATGCCGAGCCCGCCGCCGAGGTCGAGATGGCTGAGCTCGACGCCCTCGCGCGAGAGCTCGGTGAAGTAGCGGCAGGCTTCGGTCACCGCCCGGCGCACGTCGTTGACGTCGGGGATCTGCGAGCCGAGGTGGCTGTGCTGGAGCTTCAGGCAGTGCAGGAGCCCGGCGTCGCGCAGCCGGTCGATGGCGGCGACGAGCTGCTCGGCGTTGAGCCCGAAGGTCGAACGGTCGCCCGAGCTCGCCGCCCAGGCGCCACCGATGGTGTTGGTGAGCTTGATCCGCACGCCGAGGAGCGGTTCCAGCCCCAGCGCCTTCGAGACGCGGATGATCGTGTCCACCTCCTTGAGGCTCTCGATCACGATCACCGTGTTGAAGCCGAGGCGCCGCGACAGGATGGCGAGGCGCACGAACTCCTCGTCCTTGACGCCGTTGCAGATCACCAGCGCGTCGGCGGGCAGCGGCCGCGACAGCGCGACGACGAGCTCGGGCTTGGAGCCCGCCTCGAGGCCGAAGCCGTAGGGCCGGCCGTACTCGACGATCCGCCGCACGACCTGGGCCTGCTGGTTGACCTTGATCGGGAAGACGCCGCGGTAGACGCCCTGGTAGCCGGTTTCGGCGATGGCGGTTCGGAAGCCCTCGTTGACCAGCCGGATGCCGTGATCGAGGAAGGGTGCCACGCGCAGGAGCACCGGCGTCTGGATGCCGCGCTCGGCGAGCGCGCGCACGATCACGGGCAGGCTGACCGGCGCGGGCGCCCTGCCCAGCGGGTCGACGAGGCCGATGTCGCCGCCGTCGAGAACCGTGACGAGCCCCCTGCCCCAGCGCTCGATGCCGTAGATCCGGTGCACATCTTCCGTCTTGTCCGTCTGCACGCGCGCCTCCGCTGCCGTCATCCGAGCCCCACCATGCCCCGCACCGCCGCCGGCGTCAGCCCCTCGTCGCGGAGCCGCGCGATCGCCCGCGCGTCGTCGCGCTTGGCGAGCCGTCGGCCGGTCTTATCGCGGATCAGCCGGTGGTGGTGCCACACCGGCACCGGCAGCCCGAGGAGCGCCTGCAGGAGCCGGTGCAGGCCGGTCGCCGCGAAGAGGTCCTGTCCGCGGACAACGTGGGTGATCCCCTGGGCCGCGTCGTCCACCACCACCGCGAGGTGATAGGACGTGCCGATGTCGCGCCGCGCCAGCACCACGTCGCCGAGCTCGGCCGCCAGCGTGGCGGCGTCGACGGGGTATTCCCCCGCCGCCTTGCCGGTCTCGACGAAGGCGAGCTGTCCCGCCGCGTCGAGGGCGCGTTCCAGATCGAGCCGCCAGGCCGCGCCTTCCGGCGTGTCGCGCCGCCCGCGGCAGGTG
>SKOX01000245.1 GCA_007119835.1 Paracoccaceae bacterium | reverse complement strand
TCTCCGCTGCCCCCGGCAGGCCTGCCGTGACGTTGCGGGCGAGCTCCGCCTTCCGGTCGTCGTCCATGCCGGCGTGGCGTGCCTCGGCGGCGTCGCGAACGGCATCCGGGTAATCCTCCGCTGCCCCCGCTCGCGCGAGGATGTGGATGTCGAACGCCGCGAAATCCGTCAGGTCGAACCGCATCGCCGTCGCGCCGTCGGGCTGGCGGCAGCGCAGGTCGGTGCGTGTCCAGTCGAGCACCGGCATGAAGTTGTAGCAGACGACGGCGATCCCGGCATCGGCGAGATGCCCGAGGCTCTGGCGGTAGGCGACGAGATGCGCCCGCCAGTCGCCCTTCTGCTTCTTGATGTCCTCTGAGACCGGCAGGCTCTCCACGACCTCCCAAGCGAGGCTCGATGGCGTGCCGTCGCTCCGCGTGCCAATTTCGCGCTGGCGCTGCGCGATCGCCTCGGGCGTCCAGACCGTCCCCGTCGGCACATGGTGGAGCGCGCTGACCACACCCTCGACCCCCGCCTGCTCCATGTCCTCGACCGTGGCGAGATCGCCGGGCCCGAACCATCGCCATGTCTGCCGCATCCTGCTCGTCCTCCGGCTCCCGTCCTGCCGAAACCTTAACCAATGCTTGACTGGTATGGAAGTATGGCTCACGATCCCCGGCAGCGAGAGGGGAAGGGACCGGTGAAGCCCGAAGAAATCGACCAGTCCGCGGCCGTCGCGCCCCAGATCTACCGCTCGATCCGCGCCCGGATCGTCGCCGGCGCGCTCGAACCCGGCGCGCCGCTGTCGGAGGCCGAGGTCGCCGCCGCCTACCGCGTCAGCCGCCAGCCGGTGCGCGAGGCCTTCATCCGCCTTGCCGCGGTCGGCCTCGTCCAGGTCCGGCCCCAGCGCGGCACCTACGTCACCGAAATCACCGAGAAGGCCGTGCTCGACGCCCGCTTCGTGCGGGAGGCGATCGAGGCCGAGATCGTCCGCCTCGTCGCCGGCGCCGCCGACCCGAGCGTCGTCGCCGAGCTCCGCGCCCAGCTCGCGCTCCAGCGCGCGGTGAAGCCGGACGACGCGGCGACATTCCTGCGCCTCGACGAGCGCTTCCACCGCACGCTGGCCGAGGCCGCCGACCAGCCCTACGCCTGGGGCGTGGTGGAGGAGGTCAAGGCGCAGATGGACCGGGTTCGGATGCTGAGCTACTACCCGCAGCACATGACCCGGCTCATCGAGCAGCATCAGGCCGTCGTCGACGCGATCGCCGACGCCGACGTCGCCGCCGCCGAACGGGCCATGCGCGCGCATCTGCGCGAGATCATCCAGTCGGTGCGAGAGCTTGTGTCGGAGCGGCCCGACCTGTTCACTGGAACCCACAACCGAAGAAACCACGGGAGGAAAAGCAATGATGCAACGGTTTAAGCCATTCGCGGCGGCAACGGCCCTCGCGCTCCTTGTCGCGGCCGTGCCCGCGCTCGCCCAGGAGCGCACGCTCCGCCTCGGGCATCTCGCCAACGAGGACAATGTCTGGCATCTGGCGTCGGTCTATTTCGGCGAGCAACTCTCGGAGCTGACCGACGGGCGCCTCGCCGTCGATGTCTTCCCCAACGAGAGCCTCGGCCGCGAGATCGACATGATCAACGGCATGCAGCTCGGGACCGTCGACATGACCATCACCGGCGAGTCGCTGCAGAACTGGACACCGATGGCGGCACTCCTCGCCATCCCCTACGGCTACCAGACCCTCGAGGAGATGGACGAGATCGCCTCCGGCGAGATCGGCCAAGAGATCGAGCAGTCGATCATCGACAACGCCCAGATCCGCCCGATCGCGTACTTCGCCCGCGGTCCGCGCAACCTCACCGCCAACCGCGCGATCGAGAGCCCGGACGAGCTGAACGGCCTGCGCCTGCGGGTGCCGAACGTGCCGCTCTTCGTCGACACCTGGCAGGCGCTCGGCGCCCAGCCGACGCCGATGGCCTTCGGTGAGGTCTTCACCTCGCTGCAGGCCGGCACCATCGACGCGCAGGAGAACCCGCTGGCGCTGATCCGCTCGGCGAGCTTCAACGAGGTCCAGAGCCACGTGAACCTCACCGAGCACGTGCGCTCGTGGATCTACCTCACCCTGTCGCAGGTGACCTGGAACTCGCTGTCCGAGGAAGACCAGGAAGCCGTGATGGAGGCCGCGCGCCGCACGCAGGAATACGAGCGCGAGCTCTTCCTCGCCGAGGAGGAGGAGCACCGCCAGTTCCTCGAGGACGCCGGCATGACCTTCGTCGAGGTCGATCAGGCCACCTTCGCCGAGCAGTCGCGCGACGCCGTCCTCGCCAACGTGCCGGAGGACATCCGCGACATCGTCGAGAGCCTGTTCGACCGCTGACAAGCGCTGGCGCGTCACCGCGCCGGCAAGCCGCCACCAGCCCCGCCCGCCTCAGGGCGGGGCCTCCGCCGCGAGGGTGTTCCCATGGCATGGCTCGTCGCCATCGCAACCTTTCTGTTCCGCGCGGGCGTCGTCATTGCCTTCGCCGTGGTGATCTTCGCCGTCACCGTGCAGGTCGTCAGCCGCAACTTCCTGCCGTTCTCGCCGGCGTGGACCGAGGAGCTCACCCGCTTCGCCCTCCTCTACCTCGCGGCCTTCGGGATCGGCCTTGCCTACCGCTCGGGCGACCTCGTCAACATCGACATCGCGCTGCAAGCCATGCCCGAGCGCCTCGGCTGGATGCTGCGCCTCCTAGGCGCCGTCATTGTCTGCGGCCTCGCCGTCCTCCTGATCGAGCCGGCCTGGCGCTTCGTCAGCATCGGCCGCATCCAGACCTCGCCCGTCCTCGGCATCCGCATGACGTGGAGCCACGCCGCGACCGTCGTCCTGCTCGCCGGCCTCGCGATCTTCTCGGCGCTGCGCGTGCTCGAGATGCTCGCCGGCCGCAGCGACGGCCGGCCGGTGCCCCTCGACGGGTCCGAGACCCAGCCGCCAACGCTGCCGAACGCGCCCGGCTAGCCCTTGAACGACAATGGGTTCATGAGTCATTTCGGCGACGCCTTAGGGGGCTCACGCGTGAAAGACCGCGCCCCCCGCGCGCGCAAGGGGCGCGTCTGATGGAGCTCGTGGTCCTTTTCGGCGTCTTTCTCGCCGGGCTGGTCTTCGGCCTGCCGATCGCCGTGGCGCTCGGGCTGTCGTCGATGGCCTACATCCTCTACCAGGGGCTTCCCCTCGTCATCATCCCGCAGCGCATGTATGCGGGCCTCGACGTCTTCGTGCTGCTGTCGATTCCTGGCTTCATCCTCGCCGGCAACCTGATGAACTTCGGCGGCATCACCGAGCGGATCGTCCGCTTCGCCAATGCTCTCGTCGGCTGGATCCGCGGCGGCCTCGGGCAGGCCAACATCGCGAGCTCGCTGCTGTTCGGCGGCGTCTCGGGCACCGCCGTCGCCGACGCGGCCTCGATCGGCGGCGTGATGATCCCCGGCATGAAGAAGGCCGGCTATCCCGCGCCCTTCGCCGCCGCCGTCACCGCCGCGTCCTCGACCGTCGGGCCGATGATCCCGCCCTCGGTGCCGATGATCATCGTCGGCGCGCTCTCGGGCCTCTCGGTCGGGCGGATGTTCATGGCCGGCGCCATCCCGGGCCTGCTGCTCGGGATCGCGATGATGGTTACCTGCTACGTCGTCTCGCGGCGCAACGGCTATCCGGTGCAGGCCTGGCAAGGCTTCGCCGAACT
>SKOX01000165.1 GCA_007119835.1 Paracoccaceae bacterium | reverse complement strand
TGTCGAGCGGCCAGGCCGCCTTCCGGAGGTCGTCGTGAAGCGCGACGAAGTCCTGCCAGGCCACCGCTCCCCGCCTCGGGGGCGGCAAGGTCGCCATCGAGGCGCCGGGCAGCGCCATCCCGTCGAGGATGGCGGCGGCGGCAGCGGGCCCGACGCCGGGCAGCAGCTTCAGCACGCGGAAGCCTGCGACCCGGTCACGCGGGTTCTGCGCGAAGCGCAGGATCGAGATCAGATCCTTGACGTGCGCGGCTTCGAGGAACTTCAGGCCGCCGAACTTGACGAAAGGGATGTTCCGCCGGGTCAGCTCGATCTCCAGCTGCCCGCTGTGATGCGCGGTGCGGAACAGCACGGCCTGCGACTTCAGCGAAACCCCGGCCTCCCGCGCCTCGAGCACCCTGGCGCAGACGTAGTCGGCCTGCGCCGCGTCGTCGGCGACCGTCACTAGGGCGGGGCGCTCGTGCGCCTGGCGCTCGGTCCAGAGGTTCTTGGTGAACCGCTCGCGCGCCTCGCCGATCACCGCGTTCGAGGCCGCCAGGATGGCGTCGGTCGATCGGTAGTTCCGCTCCAGCGTCACGACCCGCGCCGGCGGGCTGAAGCTCGAGGGGAAGTCGAGGATGTTCCGGATCTCGGCCGCGCGGAAGGCGTAGATCGACTGGGCGTCGTCGCCGACGACGGTGAGGCCGCGCCCGTCCGGTTTCATGGCGAGCAGGATCTCGGCCTGCAGCCGGTTGGTGTCCTGGTATTCGTCGATCAGGACATGGTCGAACATGGCCCCGACATGCGCGGCCATGTCGGGGTCCGCCATCATCTCGGCCCAGTAGAGCAGCAGGTCGTCGTAGTCGAGGACGTCGGTCCGTTGCTTGGCCTCCACATAGCCGCGGAACAGCTGCCGGAGTTCCACGGCCCACTGGCGGTGCTTGGGGAAGTGGGCGGTGAGGACGTCCTCGAGCCCCTGCCGGCCATTCACGGCCCTCGAGTAGATGGCAAGGCAGGTGGCCTTGCCCGGGAAGCGGCTCTCGGTCTTCGAGAGGCCGAGCTCGTGGCGGACGAGGTCCATCAGCGACGCCGCATCCTCCCGGTCCGTCAGGGTGAAGGCCTCGTCGAGCCCGATCGAACTGGCATGCTCCCGCAGGAGCCGGGCGCCGACGGCGTGGAAAGTGCCCGCCCAGTCGAGCGCACCGGCGAAGGCGGCCGCCTTGTCGCCGAGCGCCTGACGGACGATCCGCTCCACCCGCCGCGTCATCTCCGCGGCGGCGCGCCTCGAGAAGGTCATGAGCAGGATCCGGCGGGGATCGGCGCCTTGGACGAGCAGGTGCGCCACCCGGTGCGCGAGGGTTCCGGTCTTGCCGCTGCCGGCGCCGGCGATGACCAGCAGTGGCACCGCGATGGCGCCGTTGCCGTGGAGGACCGCGCCGAGCTGGTCGGGGTTCAGGCCCTTCAGGTAGTCGGCAAGGGGGGCGGCGGTCGCGGCTGCGGCTGTCATGCCGCGTATCGTCCCTGTTTACGGAATGTTCGCAAGGCCGATTTTGCGGCGCTTGCGCTGGACGGCCGTCATTTTCGGACTGGACCGCTCCCCCCGGCCTGCCAGCAGGCCGGGGGCGGGCGTCAATCGTTGTCGAGGAAGGCCCTGATCTGCTCGCCGGCATGTCCGATGACGAGCAGGCCGTCGAGATGGCCGCGGCCGCCCGTGACCTCGACGAGCTCGACCTCGGCGCCGCCCGAGCGGATGATCGCGGCGGTGTCGCGCACGGCCTCCTTGTTGAAGACGAGATCGTCCTCGCTGTAGATCATCAGCACGGGCGCCTCGATGGCCATCAGGCCCTGGTAATGGTCCTCCTCGTGGCCCGCGAAGAAGAGCTGGTTGGCCTTCGCCAGATACAGGAAATGGTTGGCGTCGCTGGTCACCGCGCGGGCCGCTCCGGCGGCGTCGAGCACCGCCTCGATGGCGAAGCGGTTGTCCATGTCGTCGAGCGGGTCGGCGTCCTCCTCGGCCCAGTCGCGGCCGAAGGTGCGGTTGGCCCACTTCCAGTGGTTGGACTGGAGGGTCACGATCTTCAGCGCCTCGGCGAGGCCCTGCAGCGGCGGATCGGCGTCGTAATAGTCGCCCTCGTTCCAGTTCGGGTCGAGGCGGATCGGCGCCGACCAGACGTTGAGCCAGGCGATCAGGTTGGCGTCGGCCCAGCCCGAGCCGATCACCGGCATGGCGCGCTCCACCCGGTCGGGATAGGCCGAGGCCCATTCGAAGACCTGCAGCGCGCCCATCGACGGTCCCATCACCGCGTGGAGCCGCTCGATGCCGATGTCGTCGATGAGATGGCGCTGGACCTCGACGAAGTCCCGGATCGTCACCACGGGGAAGTCCATGCCCCAGGGCTCGCCGGTCTCGGGGTTGGCGGTGGCGGGGCCGGTGGTCACGACCTGGGGCAGGCCGGTGCCGAGATTGACCAGGGTGTCCGAGGCGATGACGTAGAAGCGGTCGGTGTCGACCGGCTTGCCGGGGCCGATGATCTCGTGCCACCAGCCGGGCGCCGCGTCCTCCTCGTAGCGACCGGCGGCATTGCTGTTGCCGGAGAAGAAATGCGTGACCAGGATGGCGTTGTCGCGCGCCTCGTTCAGCTCGCCATAGGCCTCCCAGCCGATCCGGACGTCGCGGATCGTCTCGCCGCCGACGGTGGTGAATTCCTCGAGTTCGAAGATCTGCTTCTCGACCAGCTCGTCATAGGCATAGGCCGGAGCGGCAGAAGCGACCAGCGCGGCGGCACACAGCGCGCGCAGGGCGCTGGCAGAAATCGTCGGCACCATAGGCATCGTCTCCCTGGTTGATGATCGGGCTTCTTCGGGCAGCCGATCGATGCTGCGTTCAGCCCTGCTTCTTGGCTCTCTTCCTGGTCTTGGCCTCCCGAAGCGCGGCTTCCGGTTCGGGATTGTCGGGTGCCGCCACGCGGTTCATGGCGCTCTCGGGGGCAACGGTCGGTTCCGCCTCCGTCGCAGGCGCCGCCTTGGCCTTGCGCGGCTTAGCGGCAGGCGCGGCGGGTGCGCCCACGTCAGCCTCCTGCGCGGCTTCCGCTTCGATCTCGGCCACGGCCATTTGCCAGTGCTCGACGTCGCGGCCCTCCGGCCGGCCCTCGCGCTCCCAGATCTCGTGCGCCCGCTCCCGGATCCGCTCCCTTCGCTCGTTTGTCATGCCGCTATTCCTATGCGTCTTCACTGGTCAGATCCCCGTGCCTGCAGACGTCATTCGTCCGGAATAGGCAGAACGCCTGCGGACGCGGCCGGTTCGAGCCGCGCGCCAACATCATGTCGTCAAGCTTGCCGGCGGCATCGCGCGTCAAGCGGAAACTCCACCGCAAGCGAGGACGTGCGCGCGCAGGCTCGTGCAGGAAGAGGACAAGCGACTGCGCCGCCGCCGGCGTCAGCCTCGCCAGTCACGCCGGCGCTGGCCACGTCGGGGCGCGCGCCCTGCCCCTTAGGCCTACTGGATCGGGCCTCGCTCTGGTCGTAAACATGGTCGCGCCCGTATGGCCTGTGTTGAGCACGAGCTGAGAAGCAAGGAGCGCGGCGAAACAATGGCATCGTCTATGAGCGTGCGGTCGACGCGCAAGCTGCACCGGTTCGTCCTCGTCTTGCTTCTGTGCCTGGCCTGCGCCGCCTCGGCAGCCGCGCAGGAGATGCCCGACTGGTCCGGTGAATGGGATACGCG
>SKOX01000132.1 GCA_007119835.1 Paracoccaceae bacterium | reverse complement strand
TGGCGGCTCAACGGGCGGCAGGTGCATCACCGGCGGGGGCGGCGGTTCGTCGTCGCTCGAGCGGTGTGAACCCCCGTCAGCCGAGCAGACTCCAGAAGGACGACTTGCGTCCGTGCTCTGCCTCGAGCCGGGCACGGTACGCGTCGTGCGTCTCGAAGCTGCCGAAGTCCTCGATCTGACCTGCAAGGCTCTGGCACTCCAGAAGATGCCGCGCGGCGTGACGGTAGCGGCTCGATCGCGCCGCCACGAGCGAAAAGTCGATCAGCGCCCGCCGGACCAGCGTTGCGGCGAGCGGATGCTTTGCGTCCAGCGCCTCGGCCGCAGGGACGAGGACGTGGTAGAGATTGCCGTCGAGCTCAGCCGCCCGGCTCGTGACGAGCTCGGCCGCGCGGTCGAGCGCCGGCCAGTTCACGAAGAACCAGAGCGCTTCGTGAAAGTGGGGCGAGGCCTGAACGAAGTGGAGTGCCCGCTCCTCCGCCTCGATGTCCTCGAAGTCGGGCAGCCGCCTGAGATACTCCCGCAGGTGCGTGGCGTTCAGGTTCTTCTCGAAGCAGTGCCAGCGGAAGCTCTGCGCTTCCTCGTTCTTTCCGAGCGCCTCCATGACCGCCAGCCGCGTCTGCTCCCACTCGAAGGGCACGTATCCCCGGCTCTCCGTGGAGGCGGCGTTGACGGCGCTCCAGGCCTCATCGGCACGACCGGCGTCGAGCAGCCTTCGGGCGATTTCGGCAGCCACCTTCGGCACCGTCTTCGCCTCATCGGTCTGCTGCGCGATGTAGCTATCGACGTCGCCCTGCGCGTCGGCGATCGCTTCGAGCGCAAGCCGGACGGTGATGTCGCGGCTGCTTCGCGCAATCTCGTCGGCGTAAACCGGACCGGAGATCGACGACCAACCGATCTTCTGGCGCTCCGCGTCGCGCGGCGTCTCAAGGGACGCGCGCGCCAGTTCCTGGACCCGGGCCTTCAGATGCTCGAGGCCGGTCGAGCCGAGTGCCGGCGCCAGCAGTGCGATCAGGCCGTCGTACTGACCGTAGCCGTTGTCCTCTATGGCGACGAATACCTGGTCCGCGAGCGCCGCCGGGTCTGGCTCGGCCGCAGCCGCCAGGTCGGCGAGGTCGGCGCAGGCTGCGTGGAACACGCCGATCACCGTGCCGCTGGAATCGTCGCACCGGTCGAAGACAGGATCGGCCAGTTCGGTGAAGCGCCACATCAGATCGAGCGCCTCGACGGGATCCTCGGGCGCCACCTTCTCGAGGATAGCCCGGCGCTGGGTTTCGAGATCATCCACCAGCGCCTTGCGCGTCTGCCAGTCCACGAAGGAGCGGGATCGGGCGATGGTCGCCAGGCGCTTCCGGACCTCGCGCGCCACCTCCTTCGGGCTCTGCGCGCCCGCGAGCTCCAGCCGCAGCCGCCGCTTGATCGCGGCGTTCCCGGTGCTGACCTCCATCAGGAGCGCAGCGAGCCGCTCCGCCCCAAGCGCCTCAAGGTTCTTCGCGTTCAGGGTTTTCTTCGATGCCATGCCGCTCAATACCGAAGCGGGGCCTCCGCGGGCAAGGCATCGAGCGTCTCGGAGAGGTGATTGGACGCAGCTTTGTCAAGGCCCAGCTAGGATTTCGCGCCGGGCGCCTCCGGCGGACCGAGATCTCGGCGGATCGCGCGCGGGGGTGGCAGCCGAGGCGACGGCAGGCTAGTCTCAAGATGGAGGTCCGAGGGACAGCGAGAGGTCAACATGTGGCTCCTGCCGAAGTTTCTGGATCGGATCGTTCGCAAGGGCAGGCTCCGCCTCGTCCATCCGGACGGCACGGTCAGCGTGCATGGTGGTGCGGAGCCGGGTCCGGAGGTGACGGTGCGGGTGGCGGACTCCCGGCTCGACCGGAAGATTCCCTTGAACCCGGAGCTGGCGGTAGCCGAGGCCTACATGGACGGCAGCCTGACGATAGAGGACGGTGGCACCATAGTTGACCTGCTCGCGGTCGCGATCGGCAATCGGGACCATCTCCAGCAGACGGCGAGCCAGCGAGTCCTGCGGGTGGCCCGGCGCGCGTCGCGGTTCGCCGCCCAGTACAATCCGCGCGAGCGGGCGAGGCGCAACGCAGCGCACCATTACGACCTCGGCAACGCCTTCTACCGCCTCTGGCTCGACTGGGACATGCAGTATTCCTGCGCCTACTTCCCTGACGGCGACGAGACGCTGGAGGAGGCGCAGACGGCGAAAAAGCGCCACATCGCTGCGAAGCTGCGGCTGGAGCCGGGCATGCGCGTGTTCGAGATCGGCTGCGGCTGGGGCGGGCTCGCGCTCTATCTCGCGGCCGTCGCCGACGTCGACGTCCATGCGGTGACGCTTTCGAAGGAGCAGCTCGCGATCGCTCAGGCCCGCGCGAAGGCGGCGGGGCTCTCCGACCGGGTGCGGTTCGAGCTCGTGGACTACCGGGACGTCCAAGGCCGCTACGACCGGGTCGTGTCGGTCGCCATGCTGGAGGCGGTCGGGGTCGGCCATCTCGGCGAGTATTTCTCACATGTGCGGGACCGGCTGGGGCCAAGGGGTGTGGCGCTCGTGCACACGATCAGCCAGATCGATCCGCCGGGCTCGACCAGCCCCTTCATGCGCAAGTACATCTTCCCCGGCGCATATCCGCCGCGCCTCTCGGAAGTGGCGCGAGCGTTGGAGACGACGGGCCTGCGGTGCACGGATGTCGAGGTCTGGCGCGGCCACTACGCGCGCACGCTCCGGATCTGGCGGGAACGGTTCGAGGCGCACCGGGCGACGGTGGAAGCAACGTTCGACGCGCGCTTTGCCCGGATGTGGGAGTTCTATCTCGCCTCGGTCGAGATGTATTTCGCTACGGGCTTCTCCCATGTCCTGCACGTCCAGATGGCACGCGAGCACGACGCGGTGCCGCTGCACCGCGACTACATCGCGCCGGCCGCCGCGGCTTTCGCGGCGCGAGAACCGGCGGCGCTGGCGCGGCTCGAGGCGGCGACGGCGAAGGTATTCGGGGAAGTCGGGGATCGTCCGACGGCGCTGGGTGCCGCCGGCTGAGCCTAGTAGCTGAATTCCGGGGCCGCGGCCGTCGGGGGCAGGTAGCCCAGCTTTGTGCGGATGATCAGGGCCGACCTCCGGTCGAGATAGCAGGAGATTGTCTCGGTTCGGATCTTGGCCGTGCCGGCGAGCTGGGTCGAGTCGAGCTTCTGAAACGGGAAGAAGGCCGTCCCGGACCTCGCGACGATCTGCTGGCGGGCGAGAAGGTCGGCTGGTCCACGCCGCATTTGTAGCTCGCCAGTCGGACCGCGCAGGAGACCGTGCAAGCGCGCCGCAACCTTGGCGCCCAGAGGACCTCGTTGGTGTTGGTAGCGTGGACCGAGGGTCAGACGCCGGCTGTCAAGCAAAATCGCCTTCGTGAGACATCGTCAGTTGAGACACCGAGAGGGATTCACTTAGGCGGCGTCGAGGGCTACCTTCGGGGCGTGATCGGGAGTGGCGCGGGCGGTCAGGGAGCTTCGGGCCCAACGGCAAGGTAAGTATCGAGCGATAAACTACTGATAAAACACGGGTCCTTCCTGTGCGAGATCGTATACGGGGGGGCGAGGCGCGACGCTTCCCCAGTGACAGCCGCAAAAGAGGCCGTTTCGTTTCGCTTCGCGCGATCGGCCAGTAAACACGGGCCTCTGAGCCCCGCCGCCCCCGCCCGAAGCGAAATGGGGTGCCGG
>SKOX01000096.1 GCA_007119835.1 Paracoccaceae bacterium | reverse complement strand
GGCCGGCGCTCGGCGAGGCGCCGGTCGCGGGCCGCACCATCCGGCGGCTGCATTCGCGCACCGGCGGGGCAGGGTGCTTCCTTGTCACCCGTGCGGCGGCGGCGCGACTCGCCGAGGCCGCGCCGCCGATGCGGTTTCCGATCGACCACCTGCTCTTCAACCTCAACCTCTCGCCGGTGGCGCGCGCGCTCGGCGTCGCCATCGTCGTGCCGGCGCTGGCGCGGCAGGCCTGGGACCGGTTCTCGTCGGACATCGGTCCGACAACACGGGCGCAGCAGAAGTCGCTCGCGGGCCGGCTCCGCCGCGGCTGGTACGAGATAAATCTCCTGCCCGCGCAGCTCGCCGCCATGGCCTTCCGGGGCGCCCGCCTGCGCCCCGTCGCCTACGCGGAGCGCACGTCGTGAACGCCGCGCCCAGGGTCGCGGTCGGCTGCGTCAAGTGGGGCACCCGCTACGGTGCCGACTACGTCAACGTGCTCTGCCGCGCCGTGCGCGACCACATGCGCTACCCGCATCGCTTCGTCTGCCTGACCAACGAGCCGGAGGGCATCGACCATGGCGTCGAAGTCCTCCCCGTCCCCGACATCGGCCTGCCGCAGGCGGAGTGGACCAAGCGCGGCTGCTGGCCCAAGGTCGCGCTGTTCGCGCCCGGGGTCTTCGCCGACGACGAGCACGTCCTCTACCTCGATCTCGACCTGATGATCGTCGGCGGGCTCGACCCCTTCATCGATCTGTTGCGGGAGAAGCCCGGCTTCTACACCCTGCGCGAGTGGAACCCGGTCTTCTGGCGCGCCCTGCCGCTCGACTGGCGGCCCGACCGGGGCAGCCAGGGCTCGGTCTACGTCTGGCGGGCCGGCGACCAGCGGCACGTCTACGATCACTTCCTGCAGAACGTCGATTACGTGCGGGCAAACTTCTGGTCGGACCGCTTCTACCTGCCGAAGGTTGCGGTGGGCGAGACCTACCTGCCCTACGACTGGTGCGTGAGCTTCAAGAACGTCTGCGTGCGGCCCTTCCCGCTCAACGCCGTCCTGCCGCCGAGAAGGCCGCCGCCGGAGGCGAAGGTGCTGGTCTTCCACGGGATGCCGCGGCCGATCGACCTGATGGGGCCACCGGGTCGGCGCTGGGGGACGAAGCGGCGCTTCGGCTCTGAGCCGGTGCCCTGGGTGCGCGACTACTGGACCGGCTACGGCGGGACGCTTCCCGCGACGTGAGAAAAGCGTCGATCCCGGTTGCGGCGGCGGACGAATCGGGCCGATGATGGCCCCGGGCGGCAAGACCCGGATCGGGAGGGAGGAACGGCGTGGATCAGAGCCAGATGGACAAGGCGCGGCAGGCGGCGCTGGAGTACCACGAGTACCCCAAGCCCGGTAAGCTCGAGATCCGCGCGACCAAGCCTATGGCCAACCAGCGCGACCTCGCCCGGGCCTATTCGCCCGGCGTCGCGGAGGCCTGCCTCGAGATCAGGGACGATCCCGCCTGCGCCGCGCGCTACACCGCGCGGGGCAACCTGGTGGCGGTGGTCTCGAACGGCACGGCGGTGCTCGGCCTCGGCAACATCGGCGCGCTGGCCTCGAAGCCGGTGATGGAGGGCAAGGCGGTCCTCTTCAAGAAGTTCGCCAACATCGACTGCTTCGACATCGAGCTGAACGAGACCGATCCCGAGAAGCTCGCCGACATCGTCACGGCGCTCGAGCCCACCTTCGGGGCGATCAACCTCGAGGACATCAAGGCGCCCGACTGCTTCGTGGTCGAGCGGCTCTGCCGGGAGCGGATGCGCATCCCGGTCTTCCACGACGACCAGCATGGCACGGCGATCGTGGTCGGCGCCGCGGCGACCAACGCGCTCGCGCTCGCCGGCAAGCGGTTCGAGGACATCCGCATCGTCTCCACCGGCGGCGGCGCGGCAGGCATCGCCTGCCTGACCATGCTGATAAAGCTCGGCGCCAAGCGCGAGAACATCTGGCTCGTCGACCTCCACGGCCTCGTCCATGAGGGACGCGAGCTCGAGATGAACCCCGAGAAGGCCGCCTTCGCCCAGCCGGGCGGGCCGCGGGACCTCGCGGAGGTGATCGTCGGCGCCGACCTCTTCCTCGGGCTCTCCGGACCGAACGTGCTGACCCAGGGCATGGTGGCGTCGATGGCCTCGCCGCCGATCATCCTCGCGCTCGCCAACCCGACGCCGGAGATCTGGCCCGACGACGCCCGCGCGGTCGCGCCCGACGCGATCATCGCCACCGGCCGCTCGGACTATCCCAACCAGGTCAACAACGTCCTCTGCTTCCCGTTCATCTTCCGCGGCGCGCTCGACGTCGGCGCCACCACGATCAACGACGCCATGGAGGTCGCCTGCGTCGACGGGATCGCAGCGCTCGCCCGCGCCTCGTCCTCCGCCGAGGCCGCCGCCGCCTACGAGGGCGAACGGCTGAGCTTCGGCCCCGAATACCTCATCCCGAAGCCGTTCGACCCGCGGCTGCTCTCGATCGTCGCCGGCGCCGTCGCCAAGGCCGCGATGGAGAGCGGCGTCGCCACCCGCCCGCTCGAGGATCTCGAGGAATACAAGAACCGGCTGAACGATTCGGTCTACCGCTCGGCCTTCATCATGCGCCGGGTCTTCGAGGCCGCCCGCACCAGCGCGCGCCGCATCGTGTTCGGCGAGGGCGAGGACGAGCGCGTGCTGCGCGCGGTGCTCGCGATGTCGGAGGAAGGCGTCGATCGCCCGGTGCTCATCGGCCGCCCCGAGGTCATCGCGCTGCGCTGCGAGCGCAATGCCATCCCGATCGAGCCCGGCACCCATTTCGAGACGGTCAACCCCGAGGACGACCCGCGCTACCGGGAGTACTGGGGCACCTATCACGAGATCATGCAGCGCCGCGGCGTCACGCCCGACCTCGCCCGCGCGATCATGCGCACCAACACCACGGCGATCGGCGCGATCATGGTCCACCGCGGCGAGGCGGACTCGCTCATCTGCGGCACGTTCGGCCAGTATCTGTGGCACCTCAACTACATCCGCCAGGTGCTCGGCTCCAAGAAGCTGCGGCCGATCGGGGCGCTCAGCCTGATGATCACCGAGCGGGGCAACCTCTTTGTCACGGATACCCACGTGAACCCCGACCCGACGCCCGAGCAGATCGCCGACACGGTGATCGCGGCCGCCCGGCATGTCCGGCGCTTCGGGCTCGAGCCCAAGATCGCGCTGTGCTCGCATTCCCAGTTCGGCAACCTCGACATCGAGTCGGGGCGGCGGATGCGGGCGGCGCTCGAGATCCTCGACGCGCAGGAGCTCGACTTCGCCTACGAGGGCGAGATGCACTCGGACGCCGCCCTCGACCCGGAGCTGCGCATGCGGATCTTTCCCAACGCGCGCTTCGACGGGCCGGCGAACGTGCTGGTCTTCGCCAACAACGACGCGGCGAGCGGCGTGCGCAACATCATCAAGCACGTCGCCGGCGGCCTCGAGGTCGGTCCGATCCTCATGGGGATGGGAAACCGGGCACACATCGTCACGCCCTCGATCACGGCCCGGGGGCTTCTCAACATCGCGGCGCTCGCCGGGGCGCCGGTAACCAGCTACGGCTGAAGGAGGGGGAGAGAATGGGATACCGTGAGCTCTACGAGAGCTGGAAGTCCGATCCGGAGGGCTTCTGGATGGAGGCGGCGCAGGCGGTCGAGTGGTCGCGCCCGCCGAGCCGCGCGCTCGACGACAGCCGCGCGCCGCTCTACGGCTGGTACGCCGACGGCGAGTGCAACGTCTGCCACAACGCCCTCGACCGCCATGTCGCGGCCGGCCACGGCGACCGAAAGGCGATCATCTACGACTCGCCGATCACCGGTGCCAAGTCGACGCTGACCTATGCCGAGACGCTCGACCGCGTCTCCCGCCTCGCCGGGGCGCTGGCAGCCCAGGGCGTGGGCAAGGGCGACCGCGTCGTCATCTACATGCCGATGATCCCCGAGGCGCTCGTGGCGATGCTTGCCTGCGCCCGGCTCGGCGCGACCCACTCCGTGGTCTTCGGCGGCTTCGCCGCGCCCGAGCTCGCCGTCCGGATCGACGACGCCCAGCCCAAGGCGCTGATCGCCTCCTCCTGCGGCATCGAGCCCGGCCGCGTGATCGCCTACAAGCCGATGGTCGACCAAGCCATCGAGATGTGCCGCCACAAGCCCGAGTTCTGCGTGATCTTCCAGCGCGAGCAGGTCGAGGCGAGCCTCGTCGAGGGCCGCGACCACGAGTGGCACGCCTTCCAGGAGGGCGCCGAACCCGCGCCCTGCACGCCCGTCGGCGGCATGGATCCGCTCTACATCCTCTACACCTCCGGCACGACCGGCCAGCCGAAGGGCGTCGTGCGCCCGTCCGGCGGCTACATGGTGGCCCTGGCCTGGACGATGCGAGCCATTTACGACGTCGAGCCCGGCGACGTGTTCTGGACCGCGTCCGACGTCGGCTGGGTCGTCGGCCATTCCTACATCTGCTACGCGCCGCTCCTGCACGGCGCCACCACCATCGTCTTCGAGGGCAAGCCCGTCGGCACGCCCGACGCCGGCACCTTCTGGCGGGTGATCGCCGAGTATGGCGTCAAGAGCTTCTTCACCGCCCCGACCGCCTTCCGCGCGATCAAGCGCGAGGATTCCGACGCCGAGTTCCTCAGAAAGTACGATCTCTCGAGCCTGCGTCTGCTGTTCCTTGCTGGCGAGCGCGCCGACCCCGACACCATCGAATGGGCCCAGCGCCACCTGAAGGTGCCGGTCATCGACCACTGGTGGCAGACCGAGACCGGCTGGGCGATCGCCGCCAACCCCGCGGGCATCGAGCTCATGCCGATCAAGCTCGGCTCGCCGACGGTCGCCATGCCCGGCTACGACGTGCAGATCCTGGGCGAGGACGGCAAGCCGCTGCCGCCCAACACGCTGGGCGCCGTGGCCATCAAGCTGCCGCTGCCCCCCGGGACGCTGCCGACGCTGTGGAATGCCGAGGAGCGGTTCCGCAAGGCCTACCTCACGACCTTCCCCGGTTATTACGAGACCGGCGACGCCGGCATCATCGACGACGACGGCTACATCGCGATCATGGCCCGGACCGACGACGTCATCAACGTTGCCGGCCACCGCCTCTCGACCGGCGCGATGGAGGAGGTGCTGGCAAGCCACCCCGACGTCGCCGAATGCGCGGTCATCGGCATCGCCGATCCGCTGAAGGGGCAGCTGCCGATGGGGTTCCTCTGCCTCAACCGCGGCTGCGAGCGCGACCACGACGAGATCGTCCGCGAATGCGTCAAGCTGGTGCGCGAGCGCATCGGCCCGGTCGCGGCCTTCAAGGACGCCTGCGTCGTCGACCGGCTGCCGAAGACCCGCTCGGGCAAGATCCTGCGCGGGGTGATGGTCAAGATCGCCGACGGTCAAGACTGGAAGGCGCCCGGGACGATCGACGATCCGGCGATCCTCGACGAGATCTCGCAAAGCATCGCCGGCGCTCGCGGCGGCCGCAAGGCCTGAGGCCGCGGCCGATTCGGGGGCTTGTTCCCCCGGATCGGCCCGCCGTTGCATCTCGCGAACCGCACCAGCCGCGCCTTGCGTTTTGCAAGCGATTACCATTGCAATTTGCGGTTGAAAAACCTTAACGATTAATGCCTGATGGCTTTTCAATCTGGCATGGCGTTTGCTGAAGCGATCTGAGCCCTTCGGTCGGTCGGAATCCGAGCGGCGAGGCGCCGGGGCGCCGGGCGCAGGGCAAAGAAATGGCGCAAGGCGGCGAAGAAGAGGCGAGAATCGCATCATGGACTGTCGGGCGATCAGGATGACGTGGGCCTCCCTTGCGCTGGCGTGGGTGCTCGTCGTCGCCGGCGCCGCGCCGGTCGTGGCCGCGCAGCCGGCGCTTACCGTGAGCCGGGGCGACGACACCGTGGTCACGCTGACGATGGCCGATCTCGAGGCCCTGCCGCAGCACGCGCTGGTCACGCGCAACGAGTTCACCGACGGCCCGGTCACCTATGTCGGCCCGCTTGCGCGCGACGTCCTGGCCCGGGTCGGCCTCGACGGCTTCCGGTACGTTCGCTTCATCGCCCTCAACGATTACTACATCGACGTGCCGACGAGCGATTTTGAGCGCTACGACGTCATCTTCGCGATGGAGGCGGACGGGCAGCGCCTGTCGCGCCGCGACAAGGGTCCGCTCTGGCTCATGTACCCGATCAGCGACCACCCGGAGCTCGCCGACCCGATCTACAACGCGCGCCTGATCTGGCAGGTCGTGGAGGTGGAGCCCTTGTGATCAGGACCAGCCCGCTCCTCCGGCCGGCCGCGCTCGTCGTTGTCGTGGTGATGGCGGGCATCTCGGCCCTGGGCTTTCACTCGATCCGCAAGGACATCGAGAACCTGCAGGTCATCAGCCGCGACAACATCCTGTGGTCCGCGACCCAGATGGAGGTCGAGCTGCTGCGCTTCCAGCGCAGCCTCGCCTACTACGCGACCGAGCCGGACGAGGCGGCGCTCGACGACGTGCACGCGCGATTCGACATCCTCTGGAGCCGCTTCGCCCTCATTACGCAGGGCCGTGTCGGACAGCTGCTGCGCCAGTACGACGAGGGCCACGGCACCCTCCAGACGATCTCGGACTACCTCAGGGAGATCGACCCCTTCATCCTCGCGCTCGGTCCGGAGAGCGTCAACGGCCTTCAGGCGATCCTGCAGGACATGGACGCGCTGCAGTCGGACATGCGGCTCTATTCGCTGCGCGTGGTGCGTGGCGACACCGCCGCGGCCTCGATGGTGCGCGACCGGATGCGCTCGAGCGCGCAGCTCACGGCCTCGATCGCGCTCGGCGCCCTTGTCATCAGCCTGCTCACGCTCTTCCTGATCATGCGCGACAACCGCCGCCAGCGCGAGATGGCGGCGATGAGCCAGCGCCAGGCCGAGGCGGCGGAGGCGGCGAGCCAGGCCAAGTCGCGCTTTCTCACCATGATGAGCCACGAGCTGCGCAACCCGCTGAACGGGGTGCTGGGGCCGCTCGCCCTGATCGGACAGAGCGAGATCGGCGAGCGGCAGATGCGCCTGCTCGAGCGTGCGAAGCAGTCGGGCCGGATCATGATGCGCATGCTGAGCGGCCTGCTCGATTACGGGGACATGCAGGACGGCCGCCTCGTGCTCCGCGAGGAGGTGTTCCGCCCGCGCGGCCTCGCCGAGGAGGTCGGCGTGGCGCTGCGCGACGCCTCCGCCGACAGCGAGGCGCGGGTGACGGTGACGGTCGCCCGGGACATGCCGGACATGGTCTGGGGTGACATGGACCGGCTGACCCAGATCTTCGTCTACCTCGCCGAATACGTCCTCGGCTCCAACGCCTCCACCGAGGTCGAGGTCGCCTTCAGCCACGAGGACGAGCATCTGGTCGCGCAGATCGCCGTCGCCAACGGTGACGCCGTTCCCGGCTGGAAGCTCGACCTGCTCATGGGGCTCAGCGGCGACACGCGGCGGTCCTTCGCGAGCGAGGCGCTCGGGCCGCTGATCGTGCGCGGCCTGCTCGGGACGGTGCGGGGCCTGCTCTCGCTCGCCGAGGACGAGGCCGGGCGCCGGGTGATCCGCGTGGCCGTGCCGGCGCGCCGGGTGGCCTTCGACAAGATCCGCATCCACCTCGAGACCCGCTCGGCCGCGCTCGAGACGCTCTACCGCGCGGCCCTCAGGAGCGATCGGGTCAACTTTCTCGATCCCGCGGCGGCGGAACCCGCCGACGTCGTCCTTGTCGACAGCACGTCGATCGGCGACGCCACCCTCATCGGCGAGCTGCGCCAGCGGTTCCCCGACGCGCTCTTCGTCTCGATCGGCCTGCCTGCGAGCCCGGCCTACTTCGACGAGATCGTTGATGCGCCCAATGACATGGCCCGCCTGCGGGAGAGCGTTCTCGGCCGCCTCGCCTCTTGAGTTCCTCCGCGTTTTGCGTTTTGCTATTTGCGCCGCGTCATGTATTCTGGCTTGCACGTGGAGCCTGAAATTCAACCTCGAGTTTATCTACCGAGGCCCCGGCGACGGCACCGGCCAGCAGCGCAAGGCAGTTGATGACGCTAATCGACCCACCGCCGGAGACATGGCGCAGGCCTGCCGCCGGGCCGCAGGAGCCCGCCATGCTGGCCCACGACATCCGCAGCGCGCTCAACAGCGTGCTGGGCGGGATGGCCGTGATCGACCGGAAAAGGCTGGATCCCGATCTGCAGCTGCAGGTCGAGCGGGTCGCGGCTGCGGCCGAGACGCTGGCATCGCTCGTTCTCGGCGCGATCGAGGAGGCGCCCGCCACGCCTGCCGAGCGGACGGCGCGCAATGTCGTCGGCCTCCGGAGCCTCCTCGCCGCCATCGACCGGCGATGGCTCGGCGAAGCGGCTGAGAAGGGTCTCGCCTTCGTGCTGGAGGCCTCCCCCGGGCTGCCCGACCGCCTGCGGGTCGATCCCGTCGATCTCGACCGGATCCTCGCGAACCTGATCGGGAACGCGGTGAAGTTCAGCCACTCGGGCGTCATCCGCCTGCAGGTGACGCCGGGTCCGGAGGGCGGCGTCGTCTTCGTGCTGCAGGACGAGGGGCCGGGTCTCGGCGAGTGCAACGTCAAGGAGGTCTTCGACTACGGCTTCCGCGGGCCGCCGCTCGCGGCGCCGGGGCAGGGCCTCGGCCTGCACATCGCCAAGCTGCTGGTCGACGCGATGGGTGGACGGCTGTGGCTGCGCGACCGCGCCGAGGGCGGGCTCGAGGCGGGCCTCGCGCTTCCCGAACACCTCTGCGAGAACGACCCGTACCCCGCCGGCCCGGAGAAGGCGGGCGCGGCCGGCGTGCCGGACCTCGCCGGGCTGCGCGTCCTGCTCGCCGAGGACAACCCGACGAACCAAATCGTGGCGAGCCAGATGCTTGCGGCGATGAACGCCCACGTCACCGAAGCCGGCGACGGCATGGAGGCGCTCGCCCTCTTTGAGGAAGGCGACGTCGATCTTCTCGTCGTCGACATCGAGATGCCGCGCATGTCCGGCCTCGAGGTCATCCGCGCCATCCGCAGCCGCGGCGACCGGCGCGCGCGGACGCCGATCGTGGCCCTGACCGCCTACGCCATGAAGGAGCACCGGCTCCGCATCGCCGAGGCGGGCGCCGACGGCCTGATCTCGAAGCCGATCGTCAGCACCGCCGCCTTCGGCGCGACGATCGTCCAGCATGTCCGCCGCGGCGAGTCAGGCGATCGCCCCGCCGGCGCTGCGGCCGACGAGCCGCTCGTGGATCTGGGCGCCTACGAGAGCCTCGCCGAGACGATCGGCGCCGACATGCTGCCGGAGCTCCTCGACCGGATCGTCGCGGATCTCGAGGCGGCGCGCGCCGAGCTCGCGATCGCCCGCGATCCGGTCGACGCCGCCCGCATCCGGGCGAACTCCCACATCCTCATCTCGGTGGCCGGCGCCTTCGGGGCCGCCCGCCTGCAGCGCGCGGCCGGCGAACTCAACGCCGTCGCCCACACGAGCGATGCCGGCCCGCTGGCCGCCGGCGTCGAGCTCTGCCTCGCCGAGATCGGGCCAGCGGTTGAATTCGTGCGCGGGAAGCGAGCCTCATGCTGATGGAAACCCTCGAGAAGCCTGTCCTGGTCGTCGAGGACACGGCGCTGCTGTCGCTGCTCTACGAGAGCGTCCTCGGCCGCGCCGGGCATCCCGTCACGATCGCCTCGACGCTTGCCGAGGCGCGCGCCCATCTCGCGCAGGAGCGGTTCCCGCTCGTCCTGCTCGACCTGCAGCTCCCCGACGGCGACGGCCTCGATCTGCTCGAGGAGCTGCGGGCGCGGCGCCCGGAGGCGCGGGTCATCGTCATCACCGCCAACGGCTCGATCAACCGGGCGGTGGAGGCGATGCGGGCGGGCGCCTTCGACTTCCTGGTCAAGCCCTTCGACGAGGCGCGCCTGATGACCGCCGTGCGCAACGCGGTCAGCCTGCCGCCGCGCGCGGTCGAGGCGACGCTCGAGACTGCCGAGCCCGTCGGCGAGCAACAGGGCGACCATCACGGCGAGCTCGGCTTCATCGGCCGCTCCGAGGCGATGCGCGGCATCTACCGGATGGTCCGCTCGATCGGCCGCTCGACCGCCACCGTGTTCATCACCGGCGAGAGCGGCACCGGCAAGGAGGTCTGCGCCCGCGCGATCCACGCCGTCTCGACCCGCGCCGAGAAGCCCTTCGTGCCGCTCAACTGCGCCGCGATCCCGCGCGACCTGCTCGAGTCGGAGGTCTTCGGCCACCTCAAGGGCGCCTTCACCGGGGCGCTGTCCGACAAGCCGGGCGCCGCGGCGGTCGCGAACGGCGGAACGCTGTTTCTCGACGAGATCTGCGAGATGGACCTCAGCCTGCAGACCAAGCTGCTGCGCTTCCTGCAGACCGCGATGATCCAGCCCGTGGGCGCCGCGCGGCCGGTGCCGGTTGACGTGCGCATCGTCTGCGCCACCAACCGCGACCCCGAGGAGGAGGTGCGGGCGGGCCGCTTCCGCGAGGACCTCTACTACCGCCTGCACGTCGTGCCGATCCACATGCCGCCGCTGCGCGACCGCCCCGAGGACATCATGGAGATCGCCGACTCGGTCCTCGCCCGCGACGCCCGCGAGGAGGGCAAGACCTTCACGGGCTTCCATCCCGAGGCCGCGCGCATCCTCCGCACGCGGCACTGGCCGGGTAACGTGCGCCAGCTGCTCAACGCGATCCGCAACGTCGTCGTGCTGCACGACGGGCCGATCGTCCTGCCCGACATGCTGCCGCCAGACATCCACCGCCCCGCCGCCTCCGCCGGCCTGCGTCCGGTGGCCCAGGTGGTGCCGATCCCCGTGCCCGAGCAAGGCCAGGGCCTGCGCCACCGGGTCGAGCCCCTCGTCGGCACCAGCCTCGCCGACGTGGAGCGCGAGCTCATCGAGGCGACGATCGAGCATTGCGACGGCTCGATCCCGCGTGCGGCCAAGATCCTCGCGGTCTCGCCCTCGACCATCTACCGCAAGCTCGAGACCTGGTCGGGCGCGCCCCGCCGCGCCCAGGCGTGACCGCCCCGGCCTGACCGGGGCCGCCTGCCCCGCGGCGGAATCCAGATCGGACGCGCCGGCACCGCGCGGGAGGCGGATCCTGCGCGCCGGCGGCCTCGGTCGCCCTTGCCAAGGCGCGCCGCGGCTGGGCATAGTCGGAGCGCAGCAAGCCCCAGGAAGCCGCGCCCCATGAGCCTGCTCGAGCCCGCCCTCGCGGCGCGCGACAACGCCTACGCCCCCTACTCGCGCCTCAAGGTCGGCGCCGCGGTGCGCTGTCCCGACGGCAGCATCCACGTCGGCTGCAACGTCGAGAACGCCGCCTATCCAGAGGGCACCTGCGCCGAGGCCGGCGCCATTGCCGCGATGGTCGCCGCCGGCCACCGCGAGATCGTCGAGGTCCTCGTCGCGGCGGACACGCCCGAGCCGATCCCGCCCTGCGGCGGCTGCCGCCAGCGCCTGGCCGAGTTCGCCGCCCCCGACACGCCCGTGACGCTCGCCGCGGACGGTGGGCGCAGCGAGCGCACCACCCTCGGCGCGCTGCTGCCGGGCGCCTTCGGCGGCGGATATCTCCCGGAGCCGCGCCGGTGAGCGGGACGCGCGGTGATGCGGCGCGGGCGCTCGCCTGCCTCGACCTCACCGATCTCGACGAGAGCGCGGCGCCCGACCGGATCGACGCCCTCTGCGCGCGCGCCCGCACGCCGCACGGACCGGTCGCCGCGGTCTGCATCTATCCGCGCTTCGCCGCGCAGGCCCGCGCCGCGCTTCAGGGCAGCGGCATCCGCATCGCCTGCGTCGTGAACTTTCCCACCGGCGACCGGCCGGTCGACTTCGTCCAGGCGATGACCGGCGACGCGCTCGCCGAAGGCGCCGACGAGATCGACCTCGTGGTTCCCTGGCGGCTGCTTCTCACCGGCAACGACGCGGCGATGCGCGAGATTGTCCGCACGGTCCGGCGCACCATCGGCGGCGCGACGCTGAAGACGATCCTCGAGACCGGCGAGCTCGGCGATCCCGACCTCGTTCGCCGCGCCGCGACGATCGCGGTGGAGGAGGGGACGGACTTCCTCAAGACCTCCACGGGCAAGGTGCCGGTCAACGCCACGCCCGAGGCCGTCGAGATCCTGCTCGAGGTCGCCCGCGACGCCGGCCGTCCGGTCGGCGTCAAGCCCGCCGGCGGCATTCGCAGCACAGCGGACGCGGCCGCCTATCTGGCGCTCTGCGACCGGGTGATGGGCCCCGACTGGGCGAGGCCGGAGACCTTCCGGATCGGCGCCTCGGGCCTGCGCGATGCGCTCCTCGCGACGCTCGACGGCAGCGAGGCGACGCCGCCGGCCAAGGGCGCGCGCTACTGATGCTCGCCCAGGAGGTGATCGCCCGCAAGCGCGACGGCGCGACCCTCTCGGCCGACGAGATCCGCTTCCTGGTCGAGGGCATCACCTCGGGCACGGTCGGCGAGGGGCAGGCAGCGGCCTTCGCCATGGCGACGCTGATCCGCGGCATGGACGTGGCCGAGCGCGTGGCGCTGACCGAGGCGATGCGCGATTCCGGCACCGTGCTGAGCTGGGACCTGCCCGGGCCGGTCGTCGACAAGCACTCCACGGGCGGCATCGGCGACACGGTGTCGCTCGTCCTCGCCCCCGCGCTCGCCGCCTGCGGCGCCTACGTGCCGATGATCTCCGGCCGCGGCCTCGGTCATACCGGCGGCACCCTCGACAAGTTCGACGCCATCCCCGGCTACGCCACCCAGCCCGACTCCGACACCTTCGCCCGCGTCGTCGCAGATGTCGGCTGCGCCATCATCGGCCAGACGCCCGACCTCGCGCCCGCCGACCGGCGCCTCTACGCCATCCGCGACGTGACGGCGACGGTCGAGTCCCTCGACCTCATCACCGCCTCGATCCTGTCGAAGAAGCTCGCGGCCGGCCTGGGCGCGCTGATCCTCGACGTCAAGGCAGGCTCGGGCGCCTTCATGGCCACGGCGGACGCGGCCCGCGCGCTCGCCCGCGCCCTTGTCGACGTCGCAAACGGTGCCGGCTGCCGGACGGCCGCGCTGGTCACCGACATGAACGAGCCGCTCGCGTCGGCCGCCGGCAACGCCCTCGAGATCGCGGCGGCCGCCCGGTTCCTGCGCGGCGACGACGTCGACGGCCGCCTGTGGGACGTGACCGTCGCGCTTGGCGCCGAGCT
>SKOX01000209.1 GCA_007119835.1 Paracoccaceae bacterium | reverse complement strand
TCGCCGCCGGCCCAGGGGCCGCGTGCGCCGCCCTTGTTGCCGCCGCCTCCCCAGGGCCCGCCGTTGTTCGAGTATGGCATGAGCCTTGAAACTCCTCGCTTAAGCTCTTCCTCGTCAGAGGGAGACGTACGTCGCCCATCTTCGACTTCTACACCCGCGCGACAGGATCACGCATATTTGCCGGATCCGCGAGGGGCGTTTCTCGCGCCGCCTCTTACGACACCGGCTCCCGCATCGTCACCAGTTCTTCCGCCGCCGTCGGATGTACCGCCAGCGTCCGGTCGAAATCCTCCTTGGTCGCGCCCATCCCGACGGCGATCGCCGCCATCTGGATGATCTCGGCCGCGCCATGACCGACGATGTGACATGCAATAACAGTATGATCGGAGGCCCGGACGATCAACTTAATCAGCATGGTTTCCGACCGTCCCGCGAGAATGTGAAGCATCGGGCGGAACCGGGCGCGGTAGACACGCACCTCGCCGGCGGCCCGCGCCGCCGCTTCAGTCGGTCCGACCGATGCCGCCTCGGGCTGGGTGAACACGGCCGAGGGCACGAGCGTGTGGTCGACCGGCGTGGCGATCCCGCCGAAGACGGTTCGGGCGAAGGCCTGCCCCTCGCGGATGGCGGCGGGGGTGAGCTCAACCCTCTCGGTGACGTCGCCCACCGCATAGATGGAGGGCACGGGCGTCTGCGACCAGCGGTCGACCGGCACGGCGCCCGAAGGCGCGAGCTCGATGCCCGCCCGCTCGAGCCCGAGGCCGTCGGTGTGCGGCTGCCGCCCCGTCGCCATGAGGACGGCGTCGACCACGGTGACCTCGCCGTTGTCGGCGACGACCCTCAGCGCGCCGTCGTGCTTCTCGATCGCGGCGATGTCGCGGCCGACGTCGATCGCGATGCCCCGGTCGCGCATCGCCTCGGCGACGTGGTCGCGCAGCTCGTCGTCGAAGCCGCGCAGGATCTGGTCGCCGCGGTAGAACTGCCGCACCTGGCTGCCGAGGCCGTTCATGATGCCGGCGAACTCGCACGCCACGTAGCCGCCGCCGACGATCAGCAGGCGCCGCGGCTGCTCCTCGAGGTGGAAGATGTCGTCGGAGGTGATGGCGTGCTCGATGCCGGGCAGCGGCGGCTTCCACGGCCGCCCGCCGGTCGCCACCAGGATGTGCTTGGCGCTAATCCGGTAGCCGCCGGCGAGCTCCAGGCTGTGGGGATCGCGGATCTCGGCGCGGCAGGGGAACATCTCGACCCCGGCCCTGGTCAGGACGCCGCGGTAGATGCCTTCGAGCCGCGCGATCTCGGCATCCTTCGCGGCGATGAAGCGGCTCCAGTCGAAGCTGGTCTCGCCGACGGTCCAGCCGTAGCCGGCGGCGTTCTCGAAGTGGTCGCGGAACTGGCTGGCGTACATCATCAGCTTCTTGGGCACGCAGCCGCGGATCACGCAGGTCCCGCCCATGCGGTATTCCTCGGCGAGGGCGACGCGGGCGCCGGCCTCCGCGGCGACGCGCGCCGCCCGCACACCGCCCGAGCCGCCGCCGATCACGAAGAGGTCGTAGTCGAAGGCCTCGCTCACTGCTCGATGCTCCGGGTCATCTCCTCGGCCCAGCTGCGGGCTTCCTCGGGGGTCAGGCCCGGCTCGCCCGCGGCGGCGATCTCCTCCGTGCCGCCGTCGGGACGGCCGAGGATCGCGCAGTCGGCCATGCGGAGGAAGAGCCCGTGTTCGACCACCCCGGGCACCGCGACCAGCGCCGCCGCGAGCGCCAGCGGATCGCCGATGCGCTTGAGATGCAGGTCTAGGATATGGTGACCCTCGTCGGTGACGAGCGGTGCGTCGCCGTTCATCCGCACCGCGACCTCGCGCCCGTCCACGTCCGCGTCGATCAGGAGCCGCCTGACCGCCGCCCGCGTCGCCTCGAAGCCGAAGCGGACGACCTCCACCGGCAGCGGAAAGGCGCCGAGGACGGCGACCCGCTTGCCGGCGTCGGCGATCACCACCATCCGCTCGCTCGCATGCGCGACGATCTTTTCGCGCAGCAGCGCCGCCCCGCCGCCCTTGATCAGCCGGAGCGATCCGTCGATCTCGTCGGCGCCGTCCACGGTCAGGTCGATGCGCATCGCGCCCTCGAGCGGAACGACCCGCAGCCCCCGCGCGCCAGCCAACTTCGCCGTCGCCTCCGAGGTGGCGACGCAGGTGAGGTCGAGCGCCTCGTCCGCCGCCCGATCGGCAAGCCGCTCGACGAAGTGCGCCGCGGTCGAGCCCGTGCCGAGGCCGACCGTCATGCCCGGCGCGACAAGCGCCACCGCGCGCTCCGCCGCCGCCCGCTTCGCCCGTTCCACGTCGTCCTTCCGATCCGCCATCTCGCCCTCCAGCCGATCCCCCTCCCTCTACCGGCTCTCGGGCTCCGCCGGAACCCGCTTCGGAACCTATGGCCGCGCGACAGTGTTGCCTACTATCATCCTTGCCATAGCAAGAGGAGGCAGTTCATGGAAATCGTTCTGGCCATCATCATTTTCGGGCTCCTGATCGCCTTTAGCGTCTTTGGCTTCTTCAAGAGCCAGCAGGCCGCCCGCGGCAACATCGACAGCACGGCAGCCGCGCTCGCGATGACTGGCGGCGAGACGCGCACCAAGGGAGCGCCCTCTCCCGGCCGCAAGACCGAGGACCAGGCAACCCTGAGCGAGGTGGCCGAGCCGAAGGGCGGAAAATCCTACAAACCCGCGGCCAAGAACGGCTCGGGACCCGGCAAGGAGCGCCCGCAGGCCGAGCGCCCGCTGACCTCGGGCGACGTCGGCCCCTGACCGGCGCCCGCCTTCCCGGTGGCAGCCCTGCCGCAGTGGCGGCTTTCCGCCCCCGGCCCGTCCTGCCATAGTTGCGGGCCGCAGCAGAAAGGCGGGGTATGTTCCAGTCGGTCTTCGACATCTTCAAAATCGGCATCGGGCCGTCGTCCTCACACACGATGGGCCCGATGGTTGCCGCCCTGCGGTTCCTCGACGCGCTCCGCGGCGACGCCGAGCCGGTGCCCGGAGCCGGGCCGCCCGCAAGGCTCGTCGTGCGCCTGCACGGCTCGCTCGGCTTCACCGGCAAGGGCCACGCCACCGATCGCGCCGTCACCCTGGGCCTGCTCGGCTTCCGGCCCGACACCTTCGAGGCCGACCGCGCCGCAGCGGCGCTCGCCCGCCTCGGCGAGGCCCGCGTCATCGAGTCGCAGGGCTTGCCGCCGCTCGCCTTCGATCACGCGACCGACATCGTCTTCGACTACGGCCCTGCCCTGCCTGGCCACGCGAACGGCCTCGTCATCGAGGCGCTCGACGCGCGCGGCCAGCGCCACCTCGCCGAGACCTACTATTCGATCGGCGGCGGCTTTGTGCTGACCGAGCGCGAACTTGCCGACGGGCGCAGCGGCGTCGCAGGGCCAGCCGTCCCGCATCCCTTCGCCACCGCCGTCGAGATGCTGGCAGCCTGCCGGGCGAACGGCCGCAGCATCGCCGGGCTGCAGCGGGAAAACGAGCGGGCCCACCGGGACGACAAGGCGCTCGACGAGGGTCTCGCGCGTCTGTGGCAGACGATGGCCGGGACGATCGACCGCGGCCTCTCCGCCGCCCCCGCGACGTTGCCGGGCGGGCTCGGCGTCCGCCGCCGCGCCCGCGCGGTCATTGAGCGCCTCGAGGCCGAGCGCGGCTCGAACACGGCCGGACCCCACACGATCAACGACTGGATCATGGCCTATGCCATGGCCGTCAACGAGGAGAACGCCGCCGGCCACCAGGTCGTCACGGCGCCGACGAACGGGGCTGCGGGCGTCGTGCCTGCGGTCGTCCGCTACTGGCTCGACCACGTTCCCGGCGCCGGCCCCGCTGGCGTCGGCGACTTTCTCCTGACGGCTGCGGCGATCGGCGGGCTCATCAAGCGCAACGCCTCGATCTCGGGGGCCGAGGTCGGCTGCCAGGGCGAGGTGGGATCCGCCGCCGCGATGGCCGCGGCAGGCCTCGCCGCCGTCCTCGGCGGCACCCCGGAGCAGGTGGAGAACGCAGCCGAGATCGCGCTCGAGCACCATCTCGGCATGACCTGCGATCCGGTGGCCGGCCTCGTGCAGGTGCCCTGCATCGAGCGCAACGGCCTCGGCGCCGTCAAGGCGGTGGCGGCGGCCTCCCTCGCGCTCCGGGGTGACGGCAGCCACCTCGTCTCGCTCGACGCCTGCATCGAGACCATGCGCCAGACCGGGCGGGACATGAACGAGAGGTACAAGGAGACGAGCCAGGGCGGCCTTGCGGTCAACGTGCCGGCCTGCTGAGCGCCGCCTTCCCGCTCCTGGTTGTCTGCGCCGGACGCGACCCCATACTTGAGTTGCAATGGACCAGCGGGATCCCGCCACGTGATTGAAACCTTTCTGGAGCTTGTTTCCCTCTACGGCATCGTCGTCGTCTTCCTGGCGGTGGCGATCGGCTGCTTCGGCGTGCCGGCGCCGGCGACGGTGGCGCTCGTCGTTGCGGGCGCCTTCGTCGCGAGCGGGGACCTCGCACTCGGACCGGTGCTCGCGGTCGGTTTCGTCGGGGCGATCGTCGGCGATCAGGCCGGCTACTGGGCCGGCGTCGGCGGCAGCGGCTGGGCCGAGCGGCTGCAGGGCCGCTCCCGTGCGGGCGATGCGGTGATCCGCGCGCGCGAACTCATCGGGCGCTGGGGCGTGCTCGGCGTCTTTCTCAGTCGCTGGCTCGTGAGCCCTCTCGGGCCGCCGGTGAACGTGGCGAGCGGCATGCTCGGCATGCCCTGGGCACACTTCACGATCGCAGGCGTCGCGGGCAAGGCGATCTGGGTCGTCCTCTTCACCGGGCTTGGCTACGCCTTCAGCCACAGCCTCGCCACCGTCGCCGAGGTGAGCGGCACCCTCGCGCGCGTGCTCGCGCTCGCCACCGTTGCCGCCGTGGCGCTCTGGGTGATGCGGCCCCGGCTCCGCGCGCTCCTAGGGCGCACGCGCCGCGCCCGGTTCTTCTGAGGCTAGGAGAGCCGCCACCTCCGGCAGCAGCCCCATGGGCAGGATGGCCAGCACCACGCGGTGATCGAAGCCGACGCGCACCAGGCCGCCGAGCGCCTCGTTCGAGGTGCCCGTCCGCCCCCAGGGGCTCATCGCGAGCCCCTCCACGGACCAGCGCAGCCCCTCCGACAGCACGCCGCGCACGGGCGCCATCGGGAAGAGCGAGACCCGGGCGCGCGCCGGCAGCTCGAGCGCGAGTACCGGCGGGCAGAGGAAGCAGACGTCCTGCGCGCCAAGAAGCACGACAGCCCGATGGGCGTACTTCACCAGCGCGTTCATCGCGGCCAGGTGATGGTCGGCACGCCCGCCGAGAAAACCCACGCCGAGGAAGAGCGGCGCCGCCACCGAGTAGAGGCACTTCTCAAGGTCCGTGGTCTCCTGCTCGGGCAGATGGTGCACCGGCACGCCCGCGGCGCGAAGCCGGTCGGCGCCTGCGAGCGAATCCATGTCGCCGATCACTGCGCCGAAGCGCCGCCCCGGGGGCAGGACGACGTCGCCGCCGCCGTCCGCCGCCACCGCTTCCGGCGCGAGCGCCAGCGCCGCCTCGAGCACCGCCGCGTCCACCGGCCCGCCGCCGACCAGCGTGACGGGACCGCGCGCCCGGTAGAGCAGGCGGCCCGTCACCGCTTGTCGTCATCCTCGGGATCGGGCTGGCCCACGCCCTTGAAGATCGCCTTGAGCGGCAGCGCCCAGATGATGCCGAGCACGATGTAGATCAGCAGCTCGACGAGGATGCCGGGTCGATCGAACAGCTCCACGACGTTGACCGCCACGACGATGTAGACCGGCAGCCCGACCACGAGGATCAGGATCGCGAGCCGCCGCCGCGTCCTGTAGCTCAAGCCGCCGCCGCTCATGCTTGTTGCCCCGCGACCGGACGCGCCCGCCCCGCCGTCTCCCGGCATAGAAACCTTGAGAGCAGTGCCTGGGGTGCGGGGGCGGCGAGCGCCCCGCCGTCGATCGCCCACAGGCGACCGACCTTCAGAAAAGTCGCGCGCGCACCCGCGCGCAGCACACGGCGCCAACGGGCGCCCGCCGAACCCGCCTCCCGCGCCGCCGCTGGCCACCGCGCGTCGACGTCGCAACCCGGCCCCACCGCCCGCTTCCGGCCGGAGGCCGGGAGCGGGCACGCGACTCGGCCCCGGAACGGGGCCTCCGCCAGAAGGCCCCCAGAGCCGCCGCCCGGCCCGAAGGCCGGTCCGCACCCAGACCGGGCCAGCATCCCTTCAACATTCCACATCAATGGCTTGACCTTGCTTCCACCCGGGAGCGCGGCCGCGTCTCAGCCCGTGAACGGGTCGGTCACGAGGATCGTGTCCTCCCGCTCCGGACTCGTGGACAGCATGGCGACCGGGCACTCGATCAGTTCCTCGATCCGGCGCACGTACTTGACCGCGTTCGCCGGCAGCTCCGCCCAGGACCTAGCGCCCGCGGTGGTCTCCGACCAGCCCGGCAGCGTCTCGTAGACCGGCTTGACCCGCTCCTGCAGCGCCGCCTGCATCGGCAGATGGTCGAGCCGCTCCCCGTCGAGCTCGTAGCCCGTGCAGATCTTCAGCTCCTCGAAGCCGTCGAGCACGTCGAGCTTGGTCAGCGCGATCCCCGACACGCCCCCCGTGGTGCAGGTCTGGCGCACCAGCACCGCGTCGAACCAGCCGCAGCGCCGCTTGCGCCCCGTCACCGTCCCGAACTCGCGCCCCCGCTCGCCGAGACGCTCGCCCACGGAGTCGGTGAGCTCCGCCGGAAACGGTCCCGAGCCCACCCGCGTCGTGTAGGCCTTGACGATGCCGAGCACGAAGCCCGCGGCGCCGGGTCCCATCCCGGTGCCGGTCGCCGCCATTCCCGCCATCGTGTTCGAGGAGGTCACATAGGGGTAGGTCCCGAAGTCGATGTCGAGAAGCGCCCCCTGCGCGCCCTCGAACAGGATCCGCCGCCCCTCGCGGCGCTTCGCCGCAAGCACCCGCCAGACCGGCCCCGCGAAGGGCAGGATCTCGGGCGCCACCGCCATCAGCTTCGCCTTCAGCGTGTCGCGGTCCATCGGCTCGGCCCCGAGGCCGCGGCGGAGCGCGTCGTGGTGCGCGAACAGCCGGTCGAGGCGCGTCTCGAGCGTCGCCTCGTCGGCGAGGTCGGCGACACGCACCGTGCGCCGCCCGACCTTGTCCTCGTAGGCCGGGCCGATGCCGCGCCCGGTGGTGCCGATCTTCGCCGCCCCCGCCGCCTCCTCGCGCAGCCGGTCGAGGTCCTGGTGGAGCGGCAGGATCAGCGGCGTGTTTTCGGCGATCATCAGGGTCTCGGGCCCGATCGCTACCCCCTGCTCCCTCAACTTGCCGATCTCTTGGAGCAGCGCCCACGGGTCGAGCACGACGCCGTTGCCTATCACCGACAGCTTGCCCGGCCGCACGATGCCCGACGGCAGCAGCGAGAGCTTGTAGACCTTGCCGCCGACGACGAGCGTGTGCCCGGCATTGTGGCCGCCCTGGAAGCGCGCGATCACGTCCGCGCGCTCGCTCAGCCAGTCGACGATCTTGCCCTTGCCCTCGTCGCCCCACTGCGCGCCGACGACCACCACGTTGCCCATGGGCTCCCCCCGGATCGAACCGCTGGCGTTATACCGGCGCCTCCGCCCCGGTGGAAACCCGCAAAGCGCCCGGGGCCGTGGCGGTGGAAGCCACCTGTGTCGCGGGAGAACCAAATGCCGGCGGCGCCGTTGTCGCTCCGATATGTCGGAAGAACAACCCGAGGTGGCCCGATGCCCAAGGACATGAACCAGCGCGAGAGCCTGCCCGTGGCAAGCCTGCGCGACCGCCTCGCCTTCGTGGCCGAGGTGACCATGCCGACCCTGGCCAAGGGCCCGCTGATCCGCCGCCCGCGCGCCGTAGCACTCTCCGAGCGCCTCGGCCTTGACGCCCGCGCCGTCCGGCGCATGGCCGCGCTGCGCGAAACCTACGGCGACGGCCCGCTCCTCGTCCGCATCCCCGGCCGGACCCACACCGTGATCCTCTCGCCCGCCCATGCCCGGCGGGTGCTGAACGAGACGCCCGAGCCCTTCACGCCCGCAACCGACGAGAAGCGCACGGCTCTGGGCCATTTCGAGCCCGACGTCTCGCTCGTCTCGGTCGGGTCGGACCGGGCGGAGCGGCGGCGGTTCAACGAGCAGGTGCTCGAGAACGACCGCCCCGTCCACTCCATGGCGCCGCGCTTCATCGCCGTGGTCGAGGACGAGATCGGCCGGCTGGTGCGCGAGACGGGCGGGCGGCTCGACTGGGACGCCTTCATCCGCGCCTGGTACACAGTGGTGCGCCGGGTCGTGCTCGGCAACGGCGCGCGGGACGACCGTGAGCTCACCGACCTGCTCGAGACCATGCGCACGCGCGGCAACTTCGTGATGCTGAAGCGCCAGCGCCAGGACCTGCTCGAGCGGTTCCGCGGCATGGTCGGCCGGCATCTCGAGCGCGCCGACGACGGCAGCCTCGCCGCGCGCATCGCCGCTGTGCCGAAGAGCGGCGACACCCGGCCCGAGGACCAGGTCGCCCATTACCTCTTCGCCTCCGATCCCGGCGGCATGGCGAGCTTCCGGGCGCTCGCGCTGCTCGCGGCGCACCCGCAGGCCCTCGCGCGGGCACGCGACGAGGGGCGGGCGGCGGGCCACGGCGAGGGGCGGGCGATGCTGCCCTTCCTGCGGGCGAGTGTGCTTGAGTCCCTGCGCCTCTGGCCGACGACGCCGGTCATCCTGCGCCAGAGCACGCGGGAGACCGACTGGAACGGCGCGACCCTGCCCACGGGCGTCAACATCGTCATCTTCGCGCCGTACTTCCATCGCGATCCGCGCCTGCCCTTCGCCGACAGCTTCGCGCCGGAGCTTTGGCTGCAGGAGGACGACCCCGACCGCCCGGTGCGCACGGCCGCCGATCAGGTGGAAGGCGAGGGGGTGGCGCTGGTGCCCTTCTCCTTCGGGCCCGGCCGCTGCCCCGCCTCCGACCTCGTCCCGATGCTGGGCAGCGCGGCGATCGGCACGATCGTCGATGCCGCGACGCCTCGCCTCGCCGATCCGGAGCGGCTCGACGGCACTCGGCCGATGCCGGGCGTGCTCGACAACTACACGCTGGGCTTCCGGCTCGACGCCATCTGAGCCGGGACCGGGGGCGACTCCTCGGGCGGCGCGGTGTCTCCGTCGAGCGCGCCCGCGACGCCGGCCAGCGTCGGCGGGCGGTAGTCCCGATCGTGTCGCCACCGTTCGTGCGCCGGCTCCGACACGTCCGTGATGGAAGCCGGTCCGGCCCTGTCCTCGGCGCCCAGCGCGATGAAGCGCGCAAACAAGCCGCTTCGCGGGCTCGGCTCGAGCGGCCCGAGCGCGTCGGCCTCGGCCGCCACCTCGGCGAGCGCCTCCGCATCGAAGGCCAGTCCCTGGCTCTCGGCGCCCTGCACCACCCACAGGAGCGCGTGGCTCGCGAGTGCGCGGTCGTGGCCGCCGCCGCCGACGGCCGAATGGACGCCCGGAAACCATGCCTGGCGGTAGGGACCATCCCGGGCCCCGCCGTTCAGTTCGTCGACGTTGTCCCAGAGCGCAGGCTCGAAGGTCGACCGGCGCTCGTCGATGGCCACCGCGTGGCGCGCGGCCTCCACCCGCCGCGACAGGCAGGTATCGTGGAAGCGGTGCCGCCGGTTGACGAGGCCCGCGAGCGTCCAGCGCTCGGGCACGCCGAGCGCGCCCACGGTGTCCCATACGCCGAGGAAGCGGATCCGGAGCGGCTGCGCAGCCGACCAGTCGCGGCCGGGATGGGCGCGTTCCCGCCACGCACGCTCGTCAGTCCCGGTGAGCACGTCCGGCGCATGGGCGGCGCGGAAGGCGAGGCTGCGCTCGCCGTCCGGCTCGTCGGCCTCGGCGCCGGAGCGGTAGAGGGCGAGCGCCTCGGCGACGCGATCGGCGTGACAGCGCGCCAGGATGCCGCAGTTGCGGATCATGCCGACGAGCGAGCGCGCGGTGTAGGCGCCGCGGGAATAGCCGAAGACGTGAATCTCGTCACCGGGCCGGTAGGCGAAGACGAGCTGCCGGTAGGATTCCGCGAGCGTGTCCTCGAGCCCGAGGCCGGTGAGCCCGCCGAAGAGCCGGTCGGTCGCGCGGGCGAGCCGGGTGGTGCCGCGGCCGGTGCCGACACCGTCGATCAGGATGACGACCTGGGGACGCCCCTCGGCATCGGCCGGCAGCACCGCCTTGGCGAGCCGCACGACGTTCGTCGGCCGCTCTCCGTCCAGCCGCTGCCATGTCCCGTCACAGCAGACGACGATCCGCTTGCCCACCGCTGCCTCTCCATCTTCCGCGGCCGCCCGCCGGCAACGCGTGCGAGCGTAGCGGATTCCGCCCCGCAGTGCGCGCTTGCTGCGCGGCCCGCCCGCGCCGTGTTGCGCCCGGCCCGGCCCGTCGGGGCTAGCAAAAGCGGCCGCCGCGTCCTGCGCGGCGGCCGAGATGGCGGCGTCATGACGAGGCAGGTCAGGCGCCCGAGGCGCGGGCGCGGGACGCCGCGGGCGGGCCGCGGGCGCCTCAGGCCTCAGAAGGGCCCAGGCATGAACAGCCAGAAGAGAATGCCGCCGCCGAGCACGGCGAGCCCGAACGCCTCCCGCGCAAGGCGGCCGCCGTCGCAGCGGCCGAGCAGACCCCGAAGATCACGCATCGCACAGCCTCCCGTTCAATGTTCGGTTAATGTTCCAACACCCGCGCGGCGAGTCAATCGATTCGTGGAACATTAACCGAACACGAAAGGGGCGCGTGTCCGGACTGCACAGCCGCAGCGACCGGTCAGCCGGCCGCGAGCAGCCGCACCGCCTTCTCCCGCTCCATCAGGTAGAGCAGCGTCCGCATCGCCTGCCCCCGCTCCCCCTGAAGTTCCGGGTCGGTCGCCAGCAGCAGCCGCGCGTCGTCCTGCGCCACGCGCATCAGGTCGGCCTGCCGCTCGAGATCCGCAATCCGGAAGCTCGGCAGCCCGGATTGCGCCACGCCGAGCAGGTCACCCGCGCCGCGCAGGCGCAGGTCCTCCTCGGCGATGCGGAAGCCGTCCTCGGTCTCGCGCATGATCTCGAGCCGGGCCCGCGCCGCGGCACCGAGCGGCGGGTCGTACATCAACAGGCAGGTCGACTTCGCCGCCCCCCGCCCGACGCGCCCGCGCAGCTGGTGGAGCTGGGCGAGGCCGAAATGCTCGGCGCCCTCGATGACCATGATCGAGGCGTTCGGCACGTCGACGCCCACCTCGATCACCGTCGTGGCGACCAGGAGCCGCGTCCGGCCGGCGGCGAAGTCCGCCATGGCCGCGTCCTTCTCCGCCGGCGGCAGCTGGCCGTGGACGAGGCCCACGGGCGCGTCGAGCGCATGGACGAGCGCCGCGTGACGCTCGCACGCCGCCGCGAGCTCGACCACCTCCGATTCGCCGACCAGCGGACAGACCCAGTAGGCCTGAACGCCCTCGCCGATCGCGCGGCGCAGGTGCTCCACCACCTCGTCGAACCGCGCCGACGACACGAGCGCCGTCGCCACGGGCTTGCGCCCCGGCGGCTTCTCGTCGAGCACCGAGAGGTCCATGTCGCCGTATGCCGCGAGCGCCAGCGAGCGCGGGATCGGTGTCGCGGTCATCACCAGCACGTCCGCCCGCCGCCCCTTGGCGCCGAGCTCCATGCGCTGGCGCACGCCGAAGCGGTGCTGCTCGTCCACCACGGCGAGCCGCAGGTCGGCGAAGGCCACGTCCGCCTGGAAGAGCGCGTGCGTGCCGACGATGATCCCCGTCCGCCGCTCGGCGAGATCGGCGAGCTTCGCCGCCCGCTCCGCGCCCTTGTCTCGCCCCGTGAGCACCGCGAGCCGCACGCCCGCGGCCTCGGCGAGCGGCCCGAGCGTCAGGGCGTGCTGGCGTGCGAGGATCTCGGTCGGCGCCATCAGCGCCGCCTGCCCGCCCGCCTCGACCGCCGCGAGCATGGCGAGGAGCGCAACCAGCGTCTTGCCCGCCCCGACGTCGCCCTGCAGCAGCCGGTTCATCCGCTCCGCGCGGACCATGTCGGCGGCGATCTCCGCGGCCGCCCGCGCCTGCGCGCGGGTGAGCGGGAAGGGCAGCGCCTCCAGGACCCGCGTCCTCAGCCGGCCGTCGCCTTCCGTGGCATAGCCCTTCGGCCGCCGCATCCGGGCGCGGGCAAGCGCGAGCGCCATCTGGTGGGAGAGCAGCTCGTCGTAGGCGAGCCGCTCGCGCGCCGGCGCCTCCGCCGCAAGGTCTCCCGCCGAGCCCGGCCGATGCACCGCCGCCACCGCTTCGCGCCAGTCGGGCCAGCCCCGCCGCGCCTTCACCCCCGGCTCGATCCACTCGGGCAGCGCGGGCGCGCGGGCGAGCGCCTCGGCCACCGCCCGCGTCACGTTCCGCTGGGTAAGGCCTTGGGTCAGCGGATAGGTCGGCTCGAACTCGGGCAGGCTCTCGCCCTCGCGCAGGACATGGTCGGGGTGGACCATCTCGGCGATGCCGTCGAAGAGCTCGACCTTGCCCGACACGATCCGCCGCGCCCCCGCCGGCAGCAGACGCCGCAGCCCCTCTGCATGAGCATGGAAATAGACCAGCCGGAACTCCGTCCCGCCGTCGCGGACGTGGATGCGGTAGGGCCGCCCGCGCGACGTCGGCGGGACGTGGAGGCCGATCTCGACCTCGACCGTCAGCGTCGCCGGCAAGGGCGCCCCCCGGATCGTGGGCCGAAGCTGCCGGTCGACGCCGCCCGTCGGCAGCAGCATGAGCATGTGCGCCGGCCGCTCGACGCCGAGCCGCGAAAAGAGCCGCGCCGTCTTCGGCCCGACGCCGTCGAGGGCGGTAAGCTCCGCGAAGAGCGGGAAGAGGATGGCGGGGCGGCTCATGGCGGACCGGAGGCACGGGCGGGTTCCGCCCCTCCTAGGGCCGGTCGGGCCGCCGAGGCAAGCGCCGGGTCCGGGCGACCATGGCCCCCGCGTCGCCCCGGGTAGCCGCGCGGGAGTCTTAACGAAAAGTAAAAAAGGCGCAGACGCCGTCTGGAGCGCCGCGGCGGCCGCCTGTAGCCTGCCGCCTCATGAAGAGAACGCGCGCTTGCCTCCTCGCCGTCTGCCTCGCGTGCCTCGCGCCCGCGCCCGCCTCCGCGGCACCAGGCGCGGAGGCAGGGGCACCCGCCGTGCCGGCCGGCGCGCTCCTCGCCGCGTTGCC
>SKOX01000359.1 GCA_007119835.1 Paracoccaceae bacterium | reverse complement strand
GTCTGCTCGGCCGGGTCGGGCCCGAAGAGCCGCCGGTGGTAGGCCGCGATCAGGTCGCCCCGCTCCTCCTCCGGCACCAGCGAGGCGAAGGCCCGCCACTGCTCCGGCCAGAAGGCGCCGGCCCCGCCGCCATAGAACCAGTCGAGCTCGGCCCGGGTCATGGTGAAGACCCCGCGCAGGATCAGCGCCTCGACCCGCTCAGGGTAGGTCGCGGCATAGACAAGCGCGAGGCAGGCGCCCCAGGAGCCGCCGAAGACGATCCACCGCTCGATCCCGAGGGCCTGCCGGATCCGCTCGATGTCGGCGACGAGGTCCCAGGTGGTGTTGTTCTCGACCGAGGCGTGGGGCGACGAGCGGCCGCAGCCGCGCTGGTCGAAGAGCACGGCCCGGTAGTGCCTGGGATCGAAGAAACGCCGCATGCCTGGGCTGCAGCCGCCGCCGGGCCCGCCGTGCAGCACCACGACCGGCCGTCCCGCGGTCCTGCCGCACTGCTCGACATAGACCCTGTGCCCCCCCGGCACTTCCAGCACCTGCTGGCGAAAGGGCTCGACGGGCGGGTAGAGCCCCGAGCGCGACCCTGCGCCAGAATGGCCGAGGTTTTCCTTCATCACCGCACTATGTACCACGCAGACGACGAGGAACAATCGCAGGTTGGTGAAATGAGTGCAACGCAAGCCGGGGGCACGGTCGACGCGGCCGAGGTGGCGAAGTTCGAGGCGATGGCCGCCGAATGGTGGAACCCCGAGGGCAAGTTCAAGCCGCTGCACATGCTGAATCCCTGCCGGCTCGACTACATCGTCGACCAGATCGCGGCGGAGTTCGACCGCGACCCTTCGGCCGAGCGGCCCTTCGCGGGCCTGAGGCTCCTCGACATCGGCTGCGGCGGCGGGCTGCTGGCCGAGCCGATGGCCCGGCTCGGCGCCGACGTGCTGGGCGCCGACGCGGCCGCCCGCAACATCCCCGTCGCCCGGCTGCACGCCGAGCAGTCCGGCCTCGCCATCGACTATCGCCACACGACGGCCGAGGCGCTGGCCGAGGCAGGCGAGGCCTTCGACGTCATCCTCAACATGGAGGTGATCGAGCACGTCCACGACCCGCTCGCCTATCTCGAGGCCTGCCGGCGGCTCCTGAAGCCGGGGGGCCTGATGATCTGCTCGACGATCAACCGCAATGCCAAGAGCTTCGCGATGGCGATCGTCGGTGCCGAGTACGTGATGCGCTGGCTGCCGAAGGGCACCCACGAATGGGCGAAGTTCATCAAGCCCGACGAGCTCTTCGACCTGCTCCGACAGTCGGGCCTCGAGCCGGTTGACCGCAAGGGCTTCGTCTTCAATCCGCTGTCGTGGCGCTGGGGCATCTCCGACAGGGACCTGAGCGTGAACTACGTCACGGCGAGCGTCCGGTCCGCTGCGGCCTGACCGGCTCGCTGCGGGCCCGGGCCTCTGGGGGCGTCGAGCCCCCGTCGGCCCGGCGGATCCGCGCGGGCCGGCCCGCGCGGCCCGCGGCCTCCGTCCCTCAATCGGGAAGGCGGCAGGCGTAGGCCCGGTCGTGGAGGAGCGCCGGAATCCGGCCGCGGGCCTTGGCGATCTCGGCGAGATCGAGCTCGGCATAGGCAATGCCCGGCGCGTCGCCCGCATCCGCCAGAACCTCGCCCCACGGCGAGACGACGAGCGAATGGCCCCATGTTCGGCGCTCCGGCCCCTGGCCTACCCGGTGGGCGCCGACCTGGGCGGGTGCGAGAACGAAGCAGCCGGTCTCGATCGCGCGGGCCCGGAGCAGCACCTCCCAGTGTGCCCGGCCGGTCGACACCGTGAAGGCGGCCGGAACCGTCAGGATATCGGCGCCCGCCTTGGCGAGGTCGCGGTAGAGATGCGGGAAGCGCAGGTCGTAGCAGACCGTCATGCCGATCCGCGCGCCGGCGGCCGCGACGATCTCAGCCCGATCGCCGGGACGGAAACCCGAGGACTCGCGGTAGCTCTCGCCACCGTCGAGATCGACGTCGAACATGTGGATCTTGTCGTAGCGTGCGGCGACGTCGCCGTCCGGCGCGATCAGGAACGAGCGGTTGGCGAAGCGGCCGTCCGGGTCGCGGGTGAGCAGCGCGAGCGAGCCGACGAGGAGCCAGACGCCGGAGGCCGCGGCGGCGTCGCGCAGCGCGGCGAGCGTCGGGTCGTCCTCCTCGTGGCGCAGCACGGCGCGCTGGCGGCTGCGGCTGCCGCTGACGCAGTTGGTCACCTCGGGCGTGAGCACGAAGGTCGCGCCACCCGCGGCGGCCTCGCGCACCCGGGCGGCTGCCTCGGGCGCGTTCTCGGCCGGATCGTCGCCAGAGCAGAGCTGGACCAGCGCGACCCGCACCGGGTCAGTCCGCGAGAAGCGCGTCGAGGCGGCCCTGGCGCTCGAGCGTCGTGAGGTCGTCGAAGCCGCCGACATGCGTCTCGCCGACGAAGACCTGCGGCACCGTGCGCCGGCCGTTCGCGCGCTTCGTCATCTCGTCGCGCCGTGTCGGGTCGGCCATGACGTCGATCTCCTCGTAGGTCACGCCCTTGGAGCCGAGGAGATGCTTCGCCGCGCGGCAATAGCCGCAGATCGGGGTGGTGTAGATCGTGACGGGCTTCATGGCGCTCCCTCGTTCCGCAGGCGTCACTTAGGCGCGGGCGTCGTTGAAGGCAACGCGACCTAGGCTTGGGCTAGGCTCGGGCGTCGCCGAAGCCGACGCGACCTAGGCTCGGGCGTCGCCGAAGCCGACGCGGGCGAGCACCAGCACGTCGACGCGCGCAGCTCCCGCCGCCCGGCAGGCCTCGGCGCAGGCCGAGAGCGTCGCGCCCGAGGTCAGCACGTCGTCGACGAGGAGGACCGCCCGCCCGGCGACGAGCCCGGCCCGCGCCGGCGTGACGACGATGGCACCCGCCTGATTCGCATGCCGCTCCGCCCGGTCCATCCGCTCCTGCGGCCTGGTCATGCGCCGCCGGGTCAGGAGGTCGGGGACGAAGGCCGTGCCGCTCCGCCGCGACAGATGGCGGGCGATCTCGGCCGACTGGTTGTAGCGCCGCCGGATCAGCCGCCGCCAGTGCAGCGGCACCGGCGCCACGACGTCGGCCTCGGCCACGAGCCGACCGCCCGCCGCGGCGAGCCATCCGGCGAGGGGACGGACCATGTCGAGCCGGTCGCCGTGCTTCAGCCCGAGGATCGCCCTCCGGCCCGCGCCGGCATAGAGGATCGCCGCGCGGCCGCGGTCCCAGGCGGGCGGATGGTCGAGGCAGCTCTGGCAGCGGTCGCCGTCCTCGGCTTCGCCGACGAGCGGCGTGCCGCAGGTCGAGCAGACCGCCCCCGCGATGAAGTGGGTGTCGCGCCAGCAGGACGGGCAGAGGCCGTGCGCCGCCTCGGTCGCCTCGGTACAGGTGAGGCAGCGCGGCGGATAGATCGCGTCGATCAGCGCGTCGCGGGCGCGGGCGAGGATGGCAGCGGCGCGTATCGACCCTAGATTGGAGAGCATGACGACGACCCCGCCTCGCCTGTTCGACCCGGAACTCCTCGAGCGCCGCCGCGCGCGGGCCGCGCACGCCGCCGCAGACTTCCTGCACGAGTGGGCCGCGCACGATGTCACAGAAAGGCTTGCCGAGGTTAACAGGCGGTTTACCGCGCCCGCCGTGGTCAGCCCGCGCGGCGCGCTGTGGTCGGCGGCGCTCGCGGCGGCGGGCCTGCCCGCGCCGCGCTCCG
>SKOX01000343.1 GCA_007119835.1 Paracoccaceae bacterium | reverse complement strand
CTGAACGTGCGGCGCGGACCTGCCGGTCCCTCGCCCCATCCACCAACACCAATCAGCAGCCAACCGCATCGGGAAACCATCCCTGCAGCCACTGTTCTTCAGCGACCTGCTACGCCCTTGCCGCGCCGGAGGCGACCGAGGCCGCGCGCGCGGCCAATCGCGGCCGCGCCAACCTCTTCACCTGCGAGCCCTGCGCGGTGCGCGCCGCCGAGGCAGCCGATGCCGACCGGGTCCTCGCACTCCGCGTCCACCGCATCAGCACCCTGATCATGTCGCTCCAGGCGATCCTGCGCGACGCCGAGGGCGACGTGCTCTTCCAGCAGCAGGTCGGCTTCCGCGGCGACACCGACACCGCCTGGGAGCGTGCCGGGAGCTACCTCGTGCGCGAAATGACCGAGCGCGCGGCCGAGCGGCAGTGACGGCGGGCGGCGGCCTCTCCCGCACCGAACAGCCTCAGACGGGGCCAGTCCGTCACGTTCGCTCCCTGCAGCGCTCGCGTGACCATCGACGCACGGGCCGCGGAACCCTCTTATCCTTGGACCGGCAGGCGCGGGCCGCCGCGGCGGCGCGAATCTCTTCCGCCCCATGACCGGCTACCCCCACCTCTTCCGCCCCATCGACCTCGGCCCCTTCGCCCTGCCGAACCGCATCGTCATGGGCTCGATGCATACCGGCCTCGAGGAGACCGGCGACTGTCCGCGCCTCGCCGCCTTCTACGCCGAGCGCGCCCGTGCCGGATGCGCCCTCATCGTCACCGGCGGCCTCGCCCCGAACCTCGAGGGCGCCGTCCTGCCCGGTGCCGCCGGCCTCGCCACCGACGCAGACATCGCTCCCCACCGCACCGTCACAGAGGCCGTCCACGCCGCAGGCGCCCGCATCGTCGCCCAGATCCTCCACGCCGGCCGCTACGCCCTCGGCCCCGACTGCGTCGCCCCCTCGGCCGTCAAGGCGCCCATCGCGCCCCACACGCCCATCGCCCTCGACGCGGCCGGCATCGAGAAGCAGATCGCCGACATCGCCGCCGCCGCCGCCCGCGCCCGCGCCGCCGGCTACGACGGCGTCGAGATCATGGGCTCCGAAGGCTACCTCCTCAACCAGTTCCTCGCGCCCCGCACCAACCGCCGGACCGACGCCTGGGGCGGCCCCTGGGAGAACCGCGCCCGCCTGCCGCTCGAGGTGGTCCGCCGCACCCGCGAGGCCATCGGCCAGGACGCGCTCCTGATCTACCGCATCTCGCTGCTCGACCTCGTCGAGGGCGGCCAGACCTGGGACGAATGCGTCCGCCTCGCCCGCGCGGTCGCGGAGGCCGGTGCCGACGTGCTCACCACCGGCATCGGCTGGCACGAGGCCCGCGTGCCGACCATCGCCACCTCGGTCCCGCGCGCCGCCTTCGCCTGGGTCACGAAGAAGCTCATGGGCGCGGTCAACGTCCCCCTCGTCGCCTCGAACCGCATCAACACCCCCGAGACGGCCGAGCGCCTGCTCGCCACCGGCCACGCCGACCTCGTCTCGATGGCCCGCCCCTTCCTCGCCGACGCCGCCTTCGTGGAGAAGGCCCGCACCGGCCGCGCCCACCTGATCGCGCCCTGTATCGCCTGTAACCAAGCCTGCCTCGACCATACGTTCGAACTCAAGGTCGCGACATGCCTGGTCAACCCGCGCGCCTCCCACGAGACCGAGATCCCCCTCGACCCCGCGCCCAACCGCAGGCGCATCGCCATCGCCGGCGCAGGCCCCGCCGGCCTCGCCGCCGCCCTGACCGCCGCCGGACGCGGCCACGCCGTCACCCTGTTCGAAGCGGCGGGCGAGATCGGCGGCCAGCTCCGCATGGCCCGGCGCATCCCGGGCAAGGAGGAATTCATCGGCCTTGTCGACTACTACAAGGCCGCCCTCGCCGAGGCGCGCATCGAGCTGCGCCTGAACCACGCCGCGACGCCCGAAGACCTCGCCCCCTACGACGAGATCGTGCTCGCCACCGGCGTCACCCCCCGCTGCGCCGGCCTCGCCGGCGAGGACCTGCCCCATGTCCGCACCTACCCCGACATCCTTCTCCGCGACGCGCCGGTGGGCGACCGCGTCGCCATCGTAGGCGCCGGCGGCATCGGCTTCGACATGGCCGAGTTCCTCTCCCACCAGGGCCCGTCGCCCACCCTCGACCCCGCCCTCTGGCGTCACGAATGGGGCGTGACCGACCCCGCCGACGCCCCCGGCGGCCTCCGCCCCGGCGGGCCATGCCCGCCGCCGAGCCCGCGCGCGATCACCCTCCTGCAGCGCAAGCCCTCGCGCCCCGGCCGCTCGCTCGGCCGCACCACCGGCTGGATCAAGCGCCTGACGCTCGCCGCCCGCGGCGTCGCCTTCCGCCCCGCCGCCGCCTACGCCGCGATCACGCCCGAAGGCCTCGAGCTCGCCACCGACGCCGGCCCCGAACTCGTCCCCGCCGACACCGTCTTGATCTGCGCCGGCCAGGAGCCGAACCGCACCCTCCTCCCCGCGCTCGAGGCGCTCGGCCGCACCCCCCACCTCATCGGCGGCGCCGACGTCGCCGCCGAACTCGACGCCAAGCGCGCCATCGACCAGGGCACCCGCCTCGCCGCCCGCCTCTGAACCGCGCGCGCCACCTTCGTCCGGCCGCCTTGGCTGCACGGAGAGGAAAGGCCCACCGTGACGCGCCCCACGCCGATACCGCCGCGCGAGTCGCGCCAAAAAGTTAACGGCCAACGCCGTTAACGCTATTCCGACTGAATATCAGCAACTTGAGACGTGTCCCCGTGTGGGGACACCCTTCGGACGGCAGCCAGTCGCCCGCATCAGGTCTCTTCGAGCCGCTCCAGCGTCGCCGCGCACCGCTCCCCGCCATAGAAGGCGTCGAGCACCTCCCCGAATACCGGTCGGTCCGGCCCCGCCCGCTCGAAGAGCGTCATCGAGGACCTGAGCTTCACCGCGTCGATCCCGCCGAGGATCTCCTCCGGCGCCCGCCCGCGATGCCGGAGCATCCACCCGGCCGCCGCCTCCAGCCGCGGCCCGAGCACCGGATGGGCGAGATAAGCCCGCGCCTCGTCGAGGTCTTCGATGGCGTAGTACCGCGCCGTCGCGCTCCGCCCGAGCCCGGCGATCTGCGGGAAGACGAACCACATCCAGTGGCTCCGCTTCGCGCCTGCCCGGAGCTCGGCCTCGACGTCCTCCCAGACCCCGTCCTGCGCCGCCACGAACCGCTCGAGGTCCATCAGCCCGCCGCCCGGAGCCCGTCCATGATCGAGACGAGCTCCGCCGTGATGCCGGGCTCGGACAGGGCATGCCCCGCCTGCGTCACCATCCGGAGCCGCGAGGCGGGCCACGCCCGGTGCACCGTATGGGCAGTGTGGGGCGGGCAGATCATGTCGTAGCGCCCCTGGACGATCCAGCCCGGGATCTGGGCCACCGTCGCCATGTTGCGAAGGATCCACCCGTCGCCGTCGAGAAAGCCGCCATTCATGAAGTAGTGGTTCTCGAGCCGTGCGAAGGCGAGCGCGTAGGCGGACGAGGGATAGCCCCGCCCCTCGCCCGGATCGAGCACGGCGAGCGAGCTCTCCCAGCCCGCCCAGGCGCGGGCGAAGCGGGTCTGCTCGGCCGGGTCGGGCCCGAAGAGCCGCCGGTGGTAGGCCGCGATCAGGTCGCCCCGCTCCTCCTCCGGCACCAGCGAGGCGAAGGCCCGCCACTGCTCCGGCCAGAAGGCGCCGG
>SKOX01000308.1 GCA_007119835.1 Paracoccaceae bacterium | reverse complement strand
GTGGGACCTCAGTCCGGCAAGGCCAGGTAGCGGCCGCGGTGGTAGACCAGCGGCGGGCGGTCGGCCTCGGTGATCCTGAGGACCTCGCCCACCACGATCAGATGGTCGCCGCCGTCGTAGTGCACCGCGTGCAGGCATTCGAGCCGGGCGGCGGCGCCGGAGAGCAGCGGCGTCTCGCCGATGCCCGGCGCGTGGGACACGCCCTCGAAATCGCCGTTGCGCGCGAAATGCTCGGCGAGCGGGCGCTGGTCGGCGGCGAGGATGTGGATGGCGAAGTGGCTCGACGCCTCGAAGGCGGGAAATCGGCTCGACTTGCGCGCAGGCGACCAGAGGACCAGTGGCGGGTCGAGGGAGACTGACGAGAAACTGTTGACGGTCATGCCGAGCGGTCCGCGCGGGGTCATGGTGGTCACGACCGTCACGCCGGTCGCATAGCGGCCGAGCGCATCGCGCAGATCCCTCTCGCTGAACGCCACCGGCCGTCCCTTCCTCTCGCCACGCACGAGGTTGACCTAGTGGCGTGGCACGCAGTTGTCGATGGCGCGCGAGGACGCGTTGCCGCGGGCAGGCGTTGACGCGGCCTCCCGGTGCGTGTTGATGCGGCAGAGGCAGGCACGGGCGGTGGAGGGCGTCATGACGGACGGCGGGCGCTCGGTCGCCTTCGGGGCGGCGATGATCCTCGGCGGCGTGTCGATCCTCGGCGTGATCGACAACTTCGTGCGCTTCATCGCCGAGCATTCGGGCCTCTGGCAGTTTCACCTCGTGCGGACCGTCATGGGATTGCCGCTCCTCCTCGTCGCGGCGCTGCTGCTCGGGCTCGGCCTCGCGCCGCGCCGGCCGGGACGGGTCCTGGTGCGCAGCCTGTGCAACGCGGCGGCGATGCTGCTCTACTTCGGCGCCCTGCCGATGATGCCGATCGCCCAGGCAGGCGCCGCGCTCTTCACCGCGCCGATCTGGGTGCTGGTCTTCTCCTGGGCGCTCTTCCGACACCGGGTCGGCCCGCGGCGGCTCGTGGCGGTCGGCATGGGCTTTGCCGGCGTGCTGGTGATGCTGCGCCCGGATCCGGCCTCGCTCGATCTCGTGACGCTGATGCCCGTGGCGGCCGGGGCGCTCTATGGCCTCGGCAACCTGCTGACGCGCGAGTGGTGCGCCGACGAGCCGGTGGCAGCGCTGCTCGGTGGCTTCTTCCTGATGATGGGCCTGGCCTCGGCCGTCGCCCTCGTGCTGATCGCGTGGCTCGCGCCGGCGCCGGAGGCCGCGCCCTTCCTGCTCGAGGGGTGGCGCCCGACGACCGCGGCCTTCCTCGGCTGGGTGGCGGTGCAGGCGGCGGGCTCGCTCCTTGCCGTCGGGATGCTCTACCGCGGCTACCAGTCCGGCGAGACCAGCGGGCTTGCGGTCTTCGAGTACGGCTTCCTGGTCGTGGCGACCCTGGTCGCATGGGCGCTCTGGGGCGAGACGCTGGACGCCGCGTCCTATGCCGGCATGGCGCTGATCGCAGGGTCGGGCGGCGTTCTCGCCTGGCGAGCGCGCACCGCCGAGGCGGCGGCCAGAACTCCGCGTGAGGCCTGAGCCGAGGCCACCGTGACCGCTGCCGTGCCGGATGCCGTGAGCGCCTGCCCCACGGCGGCACGGCTTCGCACGCAGTATGATTGTCCGACGTGGCGGCTGCATTGCCTTCCGCAGCTTGACGTGGGTCAAGGCGGGATCACATCTTCGTGCTGCACGATCCGGTGGGGGACTGGAGGGACGGCATGCCGGAAGTCGAAGAGGCGGGCATCCGGGCGGGAGACGATGGACTTGTCGAGCGCCTGGTGGCCGCGCTCGACAATACGCATGTCGTCGTCTTCGCCCAGGATGTCGCTTTGCGATACATGTGGATACACAATCCGGCGATGGGCCTCCTGCGCTCGGACGTCATCGGACGCATGGATTCGGCGCTTTACGAGGCCGATTGTGCCGCGCGCCTCACGGCGATCAAGCGTCAGGTGATCGCGACGGGCGAGCCGGTGCGCCAGGTCGTGCGAACGTGCCGGGCTGGCCGGATCGAATACCAGGACCTGCTGGTGAAGCCGATGCGGGACGAGGCCGGGCAAATCTGCTGTATCGTGGGCGTGGCGACGGACCTGTCGCGCCTGACGGAGGCGGAAGAGGCGCTTCGGCTTGCTCACAAGAGAATGGCTGACCAGCCGCCTGAAGCGACGGGCTGTACGCTGGAAGAGGCGAGGACCCTGGTTGCGGAGGCCCATCACCGGGTCAAGAACAGCCTCGCGATGGTCGAGGGCCTGCTCCGCCTGGAGCGATCGGCAGCCGACACGCCCGAGCAGCAGAGAAGGCTCTCGGACATCGAGGCGCGGATCCATGCCATCGGCAACCTCCACGACCGGCTGTCGCGGACAACCGGCGACATGGACTTCGCGATCTATCTCAACGGCCTTTGCCTCGATTTGGCCGTCATGCACGGCTGCCGGAGCGAAGATCTGATCGTCGAGGCGGAGGCGATCGAGATGCCGGCCACCGAGGCTCTCCACCTCGGAATGATCGCGACCGAGCTGGTCATCAACGAGCTGAAGTACGGGCGGGGCGCCGAGGGCGCCGGTCGCGTCACCGTCGGCTTCGCGCGCGCAGGCGACGTCTTGCGGCTGACGGTGGCCGACGGCGGGGCGGGTCTGCCGCAAGGGTTCTGTCCGGAGGACAACGGCCTCGGCATGCGGATCGTCACGTCGCTCCTGGCGGCCCGGCAAGGCAGGCTCCGCCAAGAGCCCGCCGAGCGAGGCGCCCGCTTCGTCGTCGAGTTGCCCGCACCCCCGCTGCAGGCCATGCTCGGGCCCGAAGCGAAAGCGGGGGGTCCCGAAGCCCTAGACGTTCTCGAGAGGGCAGGGCGGTGCGGCGGCGGGTCCTTCGTCGGTACCGGCCACCTTGAGGCATAGCCGGCGGCAGGCGCGTCGCGCGACCGGGCCCTCAGAGCGAGGGCAGCAGCGTCTCGTCGGCGGCGACCGTGAAGCCCTGTGGCCGTGTGCCATAGCTGCGCTCGTGCTCAGCAAGGACCCGGACCCTGGTGCCGGTCTCGACCCGCTCGTAGAGGTCGATGGCATCGTGGTTGAACATGCGGATGCAGCCGGCGGAGACGCTCTGCCCGATCGACCACGGGGCGTAGGTGCCGTGGATCCGGTACATCGTGTCGCGGCCATTTCGGTAGAGATACATCGCCCGGGCGCCGAGCGGGTTCTCGAGGCCGCCCTCCATGCCGTTCCGGTGCGGTTCGTAGAGGTCGGGATCTTCGCGCAGCATGTTGGCGGTGGGTGTCCAGCGCGGCCACTCGGCCTTTCGCTGCACGGTCGCCCGACCGGAGAAGTTGCGTCCCGCCTCGCCGACGCCGACCCGGTAGCGGAGCGCCGTGTTGTTGCCGAGCACGTAGTAGAGGTAGTGGTCGTAGGGATCGACGATGATCGTGCCTTCGGGTTCGTCGGTCCAGAAGTCGACGACACGGCGGACGTTCTCGGGCGCGAGATGTCGCGTCGGGATCGCCGGGATCACGAAGTCGCCGTCATTCCGCGCGGAATAGGTCGCGCGGACCTGCGAATTGATCGCCGGCGCGACGTTCGGCATGGCGTGTTGCGGCGTCGTTTGCTGGACCGGCTGTGCCCCGCAGGCCGCGAGGACGACCGGAAGCAGCGCGAGAGCGTGTCGAAGGCGGAGACGGCGGGTCATGGACGGCATGGGAAACCTTTCCCTC
>SKOX01000175.1 GCA_007119835.1 Paracoccaceae bacterium | reverse complement strand
TGGGGCGACGGGGGCTCGCGCTCGCCCGCAGGCCCGCCGAGGCCGATGCCCGCTGGGAGGGGGGGGGGTTGCGACGAAGCGCGGCGGCAGGGCTTGCGTTCGCCCGCGGCGTCGCCGCCGCCGATGCCAGGTTCGAGACCGGCGGGCTGCGCGCGGCTGGCGCGGCGGGCGTCGCGGTGGCGAAACTATCGCATGTCGCCGACCGCCGCGTGATCGACGGGGCCGTGGCCGGGATCGCCGACGGCTTCGGTGCGATCGGACGGCAGGCACGGCGGCCGCAGACCGGGCTCATCCACCAGTATTACGCGCAGACCGTGCTGGCGCTCGGCCTGCTCGCGCTCGTCCTCTGGGCCGCGGGCGCGCCATGACGAGCCTGGTTCTCTTCCTGCCCATGGTGGCGGCGCTCGCCGTCCTGCTGCTGCCGGCGGGCACGCGTTTCGACCGTATCGGCCTCGGCGTCGCGGCGCTGCAGGTTCTGCTTGTCGCCGGCGTCTGGGCCGCCTTCGAGCCCGGCGGCGGCGTCCAGTTCCAGGAGCGCGCGGTCTGGATCCCGGCCATCGGCGTCGGCTACCATGTCGGCCTCGACGGGCTCAGCCTGCCGCTCGTGGCGATGACGGCGGTGCTGTTTCTCGCCTGCTTCGCCTTCGACCTCGGCGGCCCGGAGACGGGTCGGCGCTACGTCGCGCTGATGCTGTTCCTGGAGACCGCCTGCATCGGCGTCTTCGTCGCGCTCGACCTGATCCTGTTCTTCGTGTTCTGGGACCTTTCGCTCGTCGGCATGTACTTCATGATCGCGCTCTGGGGCCACGAGGGCAGCCGGGCGGCGGCGCTGAAGTTCTTCCTCTACACGTTCCTCGGGTCGCTGGCGCTGCTGCTCGGCATCATCGGTCTCGCGCTCCATGCCGAGCCGCGCACCTTCGACATGCTGGCGCTCGCCGAACAGGCGCCACTCGCGGGCGAGGCGCGGACGGGGGCGCTGGTCTTCCTCGCGCTGTTCCTCGGCTTCGCGATCAAGACGCCGGTCGTGCCGTTCCACACCTGGCTGCCGCCCGCCCATGTGGAGGCGCCGGCGGCGGGCTCGGCGATCCTCGCCGGCGTCATGCTCAAGATGGGGACCTACGGCTTCGTGCGGATCGCGATGGGGATCCTGCCCGACCAGTGGCGCAGCGCCGCGATCGCGGTGATCGTGCTCGGCGTCGTAAGCGCGCTCTACGGCGCCGTCGTGGCGCTGGCGCAGACCTCGTTCAAGCGTCTCGTCGCCTACACCAGCATCAACCACATGGGCTATGTGATGATCGGTCTCGGCGCCGCCGCGCTCGCCGCCGGGAGGCGGCCGGATGCCGCCGAACTCGCCGCGTCGGGGGCGATCGCGCAGATGGTGGCCCACGGCCTCGTCACCGGGCTCTTGTTCCTGATGACCGGCGTGCTCTACCGCCGCGCCGGCACCTACGACTTCGACCGCTTCGGCGGCCTCGCCGCGGTGACGCCGCGCTTTGCCGCCGTCACCGCCCTCGCCGCCTTCGCGTCGCTCGGCCTGCCGGGCCTCGTGCAGTTCATCGCCGAGTTCCAGATCTTCGTCGGCAGCTTCGAGGCGGCGCCGCTCGCCGTCGTCCTGGCGCTCCTCGCCGTCTTCGTCACTGCCGCGCTGATGATCTGGAGCCTGCAGCGGCTGTTCCTCGGCCCGGTCGCGCCGGAATGGCAAGGGATGCCGGAGCTTTCGCGGCCCGAGTTCGCCGCCGGATGCATCCTCGGCGGCCTTATCGTCATCTTCGGCGTCTTCCCGCGCCCGCTCCTCGACGTGATCGAGCCGGCGGCGCAGAGCCTCGTCGCGCTCCTCGCGCCGTGACCTCGCCGATGGAGGACATGGCGTTCGGCGCCATCCTGCCCGAGATCCTGCTGCTCGGGGGACTGGTGGCGAACCTCGTCGTGGGCCTGTTCCTGCCGCGGCGGCGCCAGTGGCTGATCGCCGCGGGCGCGGCGGCGACACTCGTGGCTGGCATCGTCGCGGCGCTCGCCGTTCCCCCCTCCGAGCAGCCGGTTTTCGCCGGCACCGTCGCCGCAGACCGGGTCCACGACTTCGCGCGCATCGTGATCATGGCGGGCGCGCTTGGCGTCGTCGCCACCGCCTTCCAAGCGGTGCGCGGCCATGCGCGCGAGGCGGAGTTCCACGTCCTCGTGCTGTTCAGCGCGCTCGGCGCGACCACCCTTGCCGGTGCGACCGACCTCATGCTCCTCGTCGTCGCCTACCTCCTGTCGAGCGTCCCGCTCTACACCCTGACGGCCTTCGACAAGACGCCGGGCGGCACCGAGGCCGCGATGAAGTTCCTGCTCATGGGCGCGCTCCTCGGGGTGACGATGCTCTACGGCTTCGCCTTCCTCTACGGAGTGGGCGGCGCCACCGCCTATGGCGAACTCGCCGCCGGGATCGATCCGCGGCTGCGCGGCGCGCTGATCGTCGGCACGGTGGGCATGCTGGCGGGCCTCGCGTTCAAGCTCGGGGCGGTGCCGGCGCACTTCTGGGTGCCGGACGTGGCGGCCGCCGCGCCGATCGCCGTCGCGGCCTATGTCACGACGATCCCGAAGGTGGCCGCGCTCGTGGCGCTCGCCCGGCTCGTCTCGCTCCTGCCGCCGGAGGCCGTCAACTGGCCGCTCGCCATCGCCCTGCTGGCCACCGCCAGCATGACGCTCGGCAACCTCGCCGCCTTCTGGCAGGAGACGCCGCGCCGCCTGCTCGCCTACTCGAGCATCGCCCAGATCGGCTATCTCCTGATGGCCGTCGCCGTGATCGGCCGCTCCGATCTGGCCCTGCCGGGGCTGCTGATCTACGCCGCCGCCTATGCCGCCATGAACATCGGGGCGTTCGCCGCCGTCGCAGCAATGCCGCAGGCCGATCGGCTCGACGGCTACGCGGGCGTGGCCCGGCGCCGCCCCGCCTTGGCCGCTGCGCTGACGCTCTGCCTCCTGTCGCTCATCGGCATCCCGCCGCTCGGGGGCTTCGTCGGCAAGCTCACGGTGTTCGCGGCTGCCTGGGACGGCGGCTTCGGCTGGCTCGTCTTGGTCGGCGCGGTCAACACGGTGCTCAGCGTCTTCTACTATTTCCGCTGGATCGCCCTGATGTTCCTGGGCGAACCCGCGCCCGTCGAGGCAGGTGGCGCGGGCGCAGGTCCCTCGATGCCGCAGACCGTCGCCATCTGCGGCGCGCTGCTGACGCTGCTCATCGGGCTCGGCGCGCACTGGGTGCTGTCGCCGCTCGAGCTCGCCGACGTTTCGCCTTCGGACTGATCCGGGCCGCCACTTGCCGCCGCCGGCAGCCTACGGACGTCGGTCCGCATCGCGACGGGCTGCTTCGTCGGCGCGGGTCAGCTCCTCCTGAAAGCGGCGCTCGCGCTCGGGCCAGGTGCTGCGGATGAAGGCGAGGACCGCCTCGATCTCGTCGTCGTCGAGGATGCCGCCGAAGCCGGGCATGTCACTCTCGTAGCCGCCGCCGACGACAGCTGCCGTGCCGTCGCGGATGATCCGGATGAGCACGGAGTCGGGATGGTGCCAGGTGTGGCCGGTGGCGTCGTGCGGCGGCGCCGGCAGGCGGCCAGAGGGAAGCGGCGTGCGCCAGTCGGCCTGGCCCTCCAGGTTGGCGCCGTGGCAGGCCGCGCAGTGGATGTCGTAGACGGCGTCGCCGAGCGCGATCTGCTCGGCCGCGCCGGCGGGTTCGCCGCGGCCGGTCGTGGCCACGAAGGCACCC
>SKOX01000147.1 GCA_007119835.1 Paracoccaceae bacterium | reverse complement strand
CTGATCTCGGCCATCGGGAAGCTCCTGTCTGGAAGGGGTGTCAGCAACCCCATCCTTCCAGTCAGGAGCGCCGACCGCGACACTGCTCCCCTACCGCGGAGCGGTTTCGTTCAATCCCCCACGAGTCACCGGGGAGGGCCGCCCGTATGAGTCCTGTCGTGGCGATCTCCGATAGCGGTGCCGCCCGCTTCCGCTCGGGAAACGGAGGAGTGCCATGCCGACTGGCGCCATTGGGTGGGATGCTCTGCAGGGGTCAAAAGTCAGGGCCGTCCGTCCGAGACGAGGCGCAACCTGCTTGCTCCAACGGGCAGGCGGCAGGATAGGCCGGACCGCGCGCGCCCCGACACCTCCTAGGCCGGTCAGGGTCGGATACGCCTAGAGCACCGGCCCGAACATTGCGACCGTGTTGTAGAGGATGCGCCGGCTGCGGCTCCAGGTGGCGACCTCCTCCTGGGTCACCAGCCGGGAGCGGTGCATGAACTCGTCCTGCCGCTCGCGCAGCGCGCCGGCGAGGGCAGGATCGTGAAAGAGCACGCTGTTCTCGTAGTTGAGTTGAAAGGACCGCCGGTCGAGGTTGGCCGATCCGGTCAGCACCGCCTCCCGGTCGACGACCATGGTCTTCGCGTGCAGGAGCCCGCCGACGTATTCGTGGATCCGCACCCCGGCCCGGAGGAGCTCGCCGTAGTAGGACCGGCTCGCCGCCGCCACGATGCGCAGGTTGTTGCGCGCAGGCACGATCAGCACCGTCTCGACGCCGCGCCGCGCCGCGGCGCAGATCGCCGCCTGCATCGGCTCGTCGGGGATGTAGTAGGGCGTGGTAATCACCAGTTCGCGGCGCGCCGCGTACATCAGCGTCCCGAAGATCTCCGGCATCGCCGAGGGCCGCACCGTCGGTCCCGTGTTGATTGCCTGCGCCGGGAAGCCCGGCTCGACCGCCGGGCGCGCCGGCCGGTCGAGCAGCGCGCCCAGATCCTCGCCCGTGTAGCCCATCCAGTCGCCCGCGAAGATCCGCTGGTTCTGCAGCGCCACCGGCCCCTCGAAGCGGAACATGACGTCGACCCAGGGCGCAAATTTCGCCTCCACCCGGAATTCCGCGTCGGCGAGGTTCTGGCTGCCGCAATAGGTGATGTGGTTGTCGATCACCACAATCTTGCGGTGGTCGCGGATGTCGATGCGCGCCTGGAAGGGGTGGAGCAGGAGGTTGCCGATCGGCAGGACCCGCGCGAGCTTCACGCCCGCCTCGCGCATCGCCGGCCACATGTGCGACCGCCGGATCCAGCGCGCGCCGAAATCGTCGGCCATTGCCCGGCAGGCGACGCCGCGCTGTGCTGCCCGCATCAGCGCCTGCGCCACCCGCCGGCCGCTGGTGTCGTCGAGCCAGATGTACATCAGCAGGTGCACATGCTCGCGCGCCGCGTCGATGTCGGCGACGATCGCGTCGATCGCGGCTTCGCTCGAGTCGAGCAGCATGCCGCGGTTGCCGCTCACCGGCGGGAAGCCGTTCACCGACTGCGCGGCGCGGAATATGTGCGTGTGCCGCCGCGGGATCAGCGGCCAGGCTTCGGGCACCGGGTCCGGCAGCGCCGGCATGCTGCGCTCGGCCAGCCGCATCCGCTCGATATGCCGCCGGCCGGTGTTGACCTCGCCGAAGAGGACGTAGAGCAGGATGCCCACGACCGGCACGACGAGGATGACGACGACCCAGGCAAGCCGCGCCGCCGGCTCCCGGTGCGGCCGCAGGATCGCCCGCGCGACGAAGGCGATCTGCAGCACGGCGCTGGCGACGAAGACGAGGGTGCCGAGGTCTATGAAGCCGAACATGCTGCCGGTTCATGCCGGCGCCCGGCGGAGGTGGCAAGCCGTGATCGGCGCGGGCGCTAGACGAGCATCTCTTTCGTCGCCGTCAGCGCCAGGTCGGGCCAGTCGCGCGCGACGCGGTCGAGGTCCCACTGCAGGCGGGTCATGTAGACCGGGTCGCCGTCGTGATCCTCGGCCATGTGGCCCTTGTTCGCCTTCGCGAAGTCCTCGAGCTTGTCCTTCGGCCCGGCGATCCAGCGGGCGGATGTGAACTGCGTCGGCTCGAAGCGGACGGGCAGGCCGTATTCCTGCTCGATGCGGGAGGCGAGCACGTCGAACTGCAGTGTGCCGACGACGCCGACGATGAAGCCCGAGCCGATCATCGGGCGGAAGATCTTGGCGGCACCTTCCTCGGCGAACTGCATCAGGGCCTTGTCGAGGTGCTTGGCCTTCATCGGGTCGCCGGCGCGGACCGACTGCAGGAGCTCGGGCGCGAAGGCGGGGATGCCGGTGAAGCGCAGGTCCTCGCCTTCGGTCAGCGCGTCGCCGATCCTGAGCTGGCCGTGGTTCGGTATGCCGATGATGTCGCCCGCCCAGGCGTCCTCGGCGAGCTCGCGGTCCTGGGCGAGGAACAGGACGGGATTGGACACCGCCATCGGCTTCCTGGTGCGGACGTGGTGGAGCTTCATGCCGCGGTGGAAGTGGCCGGAGCAGAGGCGGACGAAGGCGACGCGGTCGCGGTGCTTGGGGTCCATGTTGGCCTGGACCTTGAAGACGAAGCCGGAGACCGGGTTCTCCCACGGGCCAACCTGGCGCGGCGTCGCGGAGCGGATCTGCGGCGGCGGGCCGAAGGCGCCGATGCCGGCCATCAGCTCCTGGACGCCGAAGGAGTTGATCGCCGAGCCAAACCAGATCGGCGAGAGGTTGCCCTCGAGCATCGCCTGGTGGTCGAAGGCGGGCAGGAGCGCGCGGGCCATCTCGACCTCCTCGCGCAGTTTCGCGAGCAGGTCGGCCGGAATGTGCTCGGCCATCTTCGGGTCGTCGAGGCCCGACATGCCGATCGTTTCGGCGCGGCGGTTGCGGTCGGCGCGGTCCATCAGCTCGAGCCGGTCGTTCAGCATGTCGTAGGTGCCGAGGAAATCGCGGCCCATGCCGATCGGCCAGGAGGCCGGGCAGACGTCGAGCTGGAGCTCCTGCTGGATCTCGTCGATGATCTCGAAGGTGTCGCGCGCCTCGCGGTCCATCTTGTTGCAGAAGGTCAGGATCGGCAGGTCGCGCAGGCGGCAGACCTCGAAGAGCTTGCGAGTCTGGCTCTCGACGCCCTTGGCGCCGTCGATGACCATGATCGCGGCGTCGACGGCGGTGAGCGTGCGGTAGGTGTCCTCGGAGAAGTCGGAATGGCCCGGCGTGTCGACGAGGTTGAACCACCAGTCGCGGAACGGAAAGGACATCGCCGAGGCCGAAACCGAGATGCCGCGCTCCTGCTCCATCTTCATGTAGTCCGAGCGGGTGCGGCGGGCCTCGCCCTTGGCGCGGACCTGGCCGGCGAGCTGGATCGCGCCGCCGTAGAGGAGGAACTTCTCGGTCAGCGTCGTCTTGCCGGCGTCCGGGTGCGATATGATCGCGAAGGTCCGGCGGCGCGCGATCTCGGCCGGCAGCGCGGGGATGTTGGTGGCGTCGAGCATGGGCGGGCATATAGCGGCACCGCCGTCACGGGGGAAGAGGCGCCGGAGCGCGCCTGCCTGGGGGAAGCCGCCTTATCGAGTTGGAGCAGCGCAACCAGCCGCGTCTTGGCGTGTTGTGTGTCTGCACGCGCCGCGAGGCGGCGCAGAATTGTCTGGGAGGACATGAAATGGACATTAAGCTTGCAACCGCTTCCGCAGTCGCACTCGCGCTGGTGATGGGCGGTCCCGTCGCGGCCGCCCAGCACACCGCTCCCGCGCCAGACGATGTCGTGGACGCCGAGCCCGAGCTCGACGTTGCCGATCCCGCCGAGGTGGGCGTCGTTGCCGATCCCGACGCGGTCGACCCCGAGGCCGAGGAGTTCGCCTGGGAACGCCTGACGGTCGCCGACCTCGACGATCTCTTTGCCGCGCTCGAGGTCGAGGAGCGGGAGCTGTTCTTCGGCACCGTCGTGCATGCGACGACCGAGGACCGGCGGGCGCTCGCGATGCTGGTCGCCCAGGACGATTTCGCTCTGGTCGACGAGGAGCATGCGGCGGCGTTCACCGCCTTCCCCGCAATGTCGGAAGCCCTGATGGATGCGGGTTTCGAACGCGTCCAGCAGATGCACGAGCTCGTCGTGATGCAGGGCCAGATGGACGGGCACACCGTGTTCGCCGTCGAGGCCGACCGCGCCCGCATGGCGGCGCGCATGGCCGAGCAGCCGGCCGACGAGGCGCTCGGCGCCGAGGATGTGCGCACGCGGCTCGGCGATGCCGGTATCGAGGTCCGCGACGACGTGGAGGCCGAGCTGTTCCGCGCCCACTACGAGGATCGGCCGGTCTTCATGCTGTTCGCGCCCGAGGGCGTCGAGGCGGGAGCTGCCGTGGAGTATTCGCCTGAGGAAATCCGCGACCGCCTTGAGGATGCGGGGCTGACCGATGTCGAGCACTTCGAGGAGGACATCCACTTCGTTCGCGGTCAGTACGAGGACTACGCGGTTCTCGCGATCTCCGGCGATCTGTTCCAGGACTTCCACGGCCCGCTGAACTGAGCGGCGGCAAATCGTGGAGCACTTCGGGGGCGCGCTGATGGCGCGCCCCTTTTTTGCGCGGCCTATGTGGCGCATGCGGCCCAGCCGGATGATGCCGGCTCGCCGATCACGCTTGACGGCCTGTCCTCGCTGGCTTGGCTTGAGCGCCGGACGACGTTCCTTTGCGGCGCGGTCTTCGCGCCCTAGACTGCGTCGGCAGCTTTGCGGAAGAGCAAGGGGGACGGTGCTGGTGGCAAAGCGGAAGAGTGACTGCGGCATGACGAACTGGCTGGCGTCGGCTCTGGCGGAACCCGAGGAGCAGGTGGCTTGCGCCGAGCGTTCCGGGCTGGCTGCGGTTTTCGATCGGCCGGAGAGGTGTTGGCGGCCGATCCCGGCGCACCGGGCGCCGGCCGTGGCGGCGCCGGGCTGACGGAGACGGCGATGGAGGAGGAAGAGGGCCCGGAGGAGCGCGAGCGCTGGCAGGTGCTGGAGCAGGCCGAGGAATGGCTCGAGGGGCCGATGGTGTTCCTTGCCTTCGTCTGGTTTGCGTTGGTGCTCGTCGAGCTCGTCTGGGGAAGTGCCGGGATCTTCGCGTTCCTCGGCACCGTGATCTGGGTCGTGTTCATCGCCGAGTTCCTGCTCCGCTTCGCGCTCGCGCCGCGCAAGGGGCGGTTCCTGCGGCGCAACGTCGTCACGGTGGTGGCGCTCTTCGCCCCGGCGCTGCGCTTCCTGCGGGCGCTGCGGTTCCTGCGGCTGACCCGCGGGCTCAGGCTCGTGCGGATCGTGGGCACGGCGAACCGCGGTCTGAACGCGCTCAAGCGGAGCTTCGAGCGGCGGGGCCTCGGCTATGTCCTGGTCGCGACGGCCATCGTGACCACGCTCGGCGCGGCAGGCATGCTGACCTTCGAGCCCGCGCGTGTGGTGGAGGGTGGCTTCGAGAGCTATTTCGACGCGCTGTGGTGGACGGCGATGCTGGTCTCGACCATGGGCTCCGGCTTCTGGCCGGAGACGGGGGAGGGGCGAGTGCTCGCGCTCCTGCTCTCGCTCTACGGGCTGGCGATCTTCGGCTACATCACCGCGAGCTTCGCAACCTTCTTCATCGGGCAGGACGCGGAGGCGGAGGACGGAGAGGTGGCGGGTTCGGCGGAGGTCGCCGCGCTCCGCCGCGAGATCGCGGAGCTGCGTGCCGCTTTGCGTGACGGGCAGCCGCCCTCTTCAGGCGGCTGAGCGCGGACGCGTCCCCGGTCCCGTCCCGTGCGAAGGCGGCGGCCGGCGGCGCTCGCGCGCCACTCGGCCGAGTGTCATGCCGCTGCGCGGATCAGGCGCCTCTCCGATCAGGCTAACAGCGGGTGTACGTATTCCTTAAGTTCTTGTTATTGATAGCATTTTCCGGACGCCCCCGTCGGGGACAACGCGGGGACGGGGGGTGTCGATCCCCCGCCGGTCTCAGGACTGGAGGCCGTAATAGGCGAGGACCTTGTTGTACCACTTCCCCTCGACGTTATCGACTTCGTGAAGGTCGAGCGCCTTCTGGACCTGCTCGTTCGGCAGCGTGAGCTTCACCGTGCGGGCATCGAAGTCCGCCTCGGCGACGTGGGTCGCCTCGATCACCCGCTGGTTCTGGGGCAGTCCTCCGCTGCCGGTCTCGATGACGATGTAGCGCGCCTTCCAGTCCGACGTGTGGAAGATGACATCCATCAGCTTGCCGGCCGGCCCGTCACTCGCATGCACGTCGGTGTCGAGAATCCACTCGCCGACCGACCGGACGGTGGCGCCCTCGGGGGCCTTGTGCTTCGGGTCGGCCTTCGGCGGGATCGGCAAGGCGTCGTCGCCCGCCGAGCCATAGAGCAGCCGGGGCGAGACCCGGCCGCCGACCGGGCCGAGCATGGCGTCGGGAAGGGTCTTCTGGCCGGGCTCGACCTCCGACTTGGGCGCCGGCCGCTCTTCGAGCGCGGCATCGTCGAGGGTGCAGGGCCAGCGTGTGCCGGCAACGTCTGGCTCGCCGAAGCGCTCGATGCTGATCATCGCATTGCGGTCGGCGAACCAGCCGCCGATGTCGGCCACGACATAGGTCACCCGCTGGTCCTTGTCGGTGATGAATATGTCCTCGACTGCGTGTGTGGAGCCGTCGGTGGCGACGAGCTGGAGCGTGACAAGGTCCTGATAGCGAATGAGCATGGCGTTTCCTTCGGCCTTGGAACGACGCGTCGGCCGCCCGGGCACGCCGGCCCGGCGCCGCAGACACCTTCAACAAAGAAAAACGTCTCGGCGCAAGCGCGGTTCCGCCTTGGAACGCGGTGTCTTCCAAGGCGTTGGCCTGCCAGCGGCGCCGTCGCTCTGACGCGCTGGCAAATTTATAAGGAGCTTCGGCATGTCGACCTGTGACACTTGCGGCAACAGCTACGACAAGGCCTTCGAGGTTTCGATGGGCGGGCAGACCTTCACGTTCGACAGCTTCGAGTGCGCGATCCACAAGCTCGCGCCGACCTGCGAGCACTGCGGCATCCGCATCGTCGGTCATGGGCTCGAGGCGGAGGGCAAGACGTTCTGCTGCGCACATTGCGCCGAAAAGGCCGGCGAAAACCGGCTGCGCGATCGCGTCTGACCACACTTGGGCAGCGACGTGCGCGGACCGCATACTGCCCGGTGCGAAGCCGAGCCGGCGGCGCCACGGGCCGCCGGCTCCGTGTGTGCGGGCCCGGGCGGCCGACGGTCCTTCGTCGCCGGCCTGCCCCGCTTCGTCAGGCGGCCTTGCGGCCTTGACCGCCGGCGAGTTCGACGATGTCCAGCATGATGCGGTTCAGGTCGAAGTCCTTCGGCGTGTAGACGCGCGCGACGCCCATGGCGCGCAGCGCTTCCGCATCCGCGTCGGGAATGATCCCGCCGACGACCAGCGGCACGTCCTCGAGCCCGGCGGAGCGCATGCGGTCGAGGATGTCGCGGACGAGCGGCAGGTGCGAACCCGAGAGGATCGAGAGCCCGACGACATGCACCGACTCCTCCAGCGCGGCGTTGACGATCTGCGCCGGGGTGAGCCGGATGCCCTCGTATACGACCTCCATCCCGGCGTCCCGGGCGCGCACCGCAATCTGCTCGGCGCCGTTCGAGTGGCCGTCGAGGCCCGGCTTGCCGACGAGGAACTTCAGGCGCCGGCCAAGGCGGGCATTGACCTCGTCGACGTTGGCGCGAACCTCGTCGAGATTGCCACGGACCGCGCCGACGGCCTTCGCCACGCCGGTCGGCGCGCGGTATTCGCCGAACACGTCCCGCATGGCGGCACCCCATTCGCCGGTCGTCGCGCCGGCCTTGGCGGCGGCAACCGACGGCGGCATGACGTTCCGGCCTTCGCGTGCGGCCGCGCGCAGCGCCTCGAGGGCGGCGGCGACGGCGGCATCGTCCCGTTCGGCGCGCCAGGCCTCGAGCCGGGCGATCTGGTCGGCCTCGACCTCAGGATCGACGACCATGATGCCGTCATCGCCCGCGGTCAGCGGGCTCGGCTCTCCGCCGGTGAACCTGTTGACGCCGACGACGACCGTCTCGCCCGCCTCGATGCCGGAAAGTCGCGCGGTGTTCGCCGCGACGAGCTCGCCCTTCATGTAGTCGATCGCCGCGACGGCGCCGCCCATGCCGTCGATCCGAGCAAGCTGGGCGCGGGCGCCGTCCTTCAGCTCCTCGACCTTGGCGGAGACCGCCGGGTTGCCGTCGAAGAGGTCGGCATATTCGAGCAGGTCGGTCTCGTAGGCCATGATCTGCTGCATCCGCAGCGACCATTGCTGGTCCCAGGGCCGCGGCAGGCCCAGGGCCTCGTTCCAGGCCGGGAGCTGAACGGCGCGGGCGCGGGCCCGCTTGGAGAGGACGACGGCCAGCATCTCGATCAGGATGCGGTAGACGTTGTTCTCCGGCTGCTGCTCGGTCAGGCCGAGCGAGTTGACCTGGACGCCGTAGCGGAAGCGCCGCAGCTTTGGGTCATCGACGCCGTAGCGGTCGCGGCAGATCTCGTCCCAGAGGTCGACGAAGGCGCGCATCTTGCACATCTCGGTGACGAACCGGATGCCGGCGTTGACGAAGAAGGAGATGCGGCCGACGACCTGGGGGAAGTCCTCATCGCTCACCTGGCCGCGGACCTGGTCCAGAACGGCGGTCGCGGTTGCAAGCGCGAAGGCGAGCTCCTGCTCGGGCGTCGCTCCGGCTTCCTGCAGGTGGTAGGAGCAGACGTTCATCGGGTTCCACTTCGGCACCTCGCGGTAGCAGTATTCCGCGACGTCGGCGATCAGCTTGAGCGAGGGCGCGGGGGGGAAGACGTAGGTGCCGCGGGAGAGGTATTCCTTGATGATGTCGTTCTGAACGGTGCCGGTGAGCTTGGCGGGATCGGCGCCCTGTTCCTCGGCCACCGCGATGTAGAGGGCGAGCAGCCACGGCGCGGTGGCGTTGATCGTCATCGAGGTGTTCATCGCATCGAGCGGGATGTCGCGGAAGAGCATCCGCATGTCGCCGAGATGGCTGATCGGCACGCCGACCTTGCCGACCTCACCGCGGGCGAGGATGTGGTCGCTGTCGTAGCCGGTCTGGGTCGGCAGGTCGAAGGCGATGGAGAGTCCGGTCTGGCCCTTCGCCAGGTTCGAGCGGTAGAGGGCGTTCGACTTCTCCGCCGTGGAGTGGCCGGCATAGGTCCGGAACAGCCAGGGTTTGTCGCGCTGCGTCTCGCTCATCATCTGTCCTCGAGCATGGCTACAGGCAGCGCCGAATCGCGCCGCGCCTTTCGGGCCACGCTAATGCCTTTCGCGGTGCAGCGCAAATCCCCGCAAGATTGTTGCGTGAAGGCGGGATCAATCCAAACGATCTTGCGGCATCACTGCACTGCACGATGCGGTTGCGTCTAGATTTGGATAATGTATTGGATGATCGGGAGCGTCCGTCGGTAACTTTGTTGCGCTGGGCGCGCCGATATTTCGCCCGCGAGAGGAGCACAACATGGCCCCCCTGGACGCCCCGACGGCCCAGCCCGCGTACGACGCGCCCCAGAAGGATCTCTACGAGGTGGGTGAAATCCCGCCGCTCGGCTACGTCCCGCCGAAGATGCATGCCTGGGTGCTGCGCCGCGAGCGCCACGGCGAGCCGAAGGACAGCCTGAAGGTCGAGGTCGTCGACACTCCCGCGATCGGCCCGGACGAGGTCCTGATCTTCGTCATGGCCGCGGGTGTCAACTACAACGGCGTCTGGGCCTGTCTCGGCACGCCCGTCTCGGTCTTCGACGTCCACAAGGCGCCCTACGCCGTGATCGGCTCCGACGCCGCCGGCATCGTCTGGGCGGTCGGCGACAAGGTCAGGCGCTGGAAGGTCGGCGACGAAGTGGTCGTGCACTGCAACCAGGACGACGGCGACGACGAGGAGTGCAACGGCGGCGACCCCATGTTCTCGGCCTCCCAGAGGATCTGGGGCTACGAGACGCCGGACGGATCCTTCGCCCAGTTCGCGCGGGTGCAGTCGCGCCAGCTGATGCGCCGGCCCCAGCACCTGACCTGGGAGGAGAGCGCCTGCTACACGCTGACGCTCGCCACCGCCTACCGGATGCTGTTCGGCCACAAGCCGCACGAGCTGAAGCCGGGGCAGAACGTGCTCGTCTGGGGCGCCACGGGTGGCCTCGGTGTCTATGCGGTGCAGCTGGCCAATACGGCGGGCGCCAACGCGGTGGCGGTGATCTCGGACGAGAGCAAGCGCGACTACATTCTGGGCATCGGCGCCAAGGGCGCGATCAACCGGAAGGAATTCGGCTGCTGGGGTCAGATGCCCACGGTGAACACGCCCGAGTACGCGGCGTGGATGAAGGAGGCCCGCCGCTTCGGCAAGGCGATCTGGGACGTCACCGGCAAGGGTGTCAACGTCGACATGGTGTTCGAGCATCCCGGCGAGGCGACCTTCCCGGTCTCGGTGCTGCTGGTCAAGCGCGGCGGCATGGTGGTGATCTGCGCGGGGACCACGGGGTTCAACCTGACGATGGACGCGCGCTATCTCTGGTCGCACCAGAAGCGGGTCCAGGGCAGCCATTTCGCCCATCTCAAGCAGGCGTCCGCCGCGAACCAGCTGATGCTCGAGCGCCGTCTCGATCCTTGCATGTCCGAGGTCTTCCCGTGGGCGGAGATTCCCGACGCGCACATGAAGATGTACCGCAACGAGCATAAGCCCGGGAACATGGCGGTGCTCGTCAACGTGTCTCAGCCGGGGCTGCGCACCTTCTCGGACGCTCTCGAAGCGAGCAAAACCATCCGTTAACTCTTTCGACCATAGGTTGCAGTCGCGCCCCCATGTCGGGCGCGACTCGCTCAATGGTTGTGTATTGCAAGCGATGTCAAAGCCTTAGCGATCGCCGCCCCGCCATTTTGGAGGGGTCAGAATTGGCGAGTAGGGCGGTTCTCCGGGCGGTGCTATTAACCATACCGTCACGCCTTTGCCACGGAGGACGGCCACGATGAAGGCTTACTGGGTCATTGATATTTTGAAGGATATCAGGCAGTTTTCCGAGAAGAACGGCATGATGGAGCTGGCCGAGCATCTCGACGATGCAATCTTCGTAGCGGCGCGGGAGATCACCCAGCGCCTGGAAAGCGTGGGAACTGCGGACCTTGGCAGGGGAAAAGCTCGAGGCGCTTCTGGACCGGTTGCCGACCACGAAGTCCATTGACGAACTTCAGGTATGGACTCACGAGCTTCGCGATTGGCTCGCCGTCAAGCACGTACTCTACCATACGGTGAACAAGCGCGGTGAGCGCGCCGGCACCTTCACCTATTCCCGCGAGTGGGCCGAGCGCTATCTCGCCAACAACTATGAGGCGATCGATCCGGTCCTACTCGGCGCGCTGCGACGCAACCACCCGATGGACTGGAAGATGCTCGACTGGTCGAGCCCGCAGGCGCGCAAGTTGATGCGTGAGGCGCGGGGCGCGGGTATCGGCAATCAGGGCTGGTCGGTGCCGATCTGGGGTCCGAACGGGGAGTTTGCGCTTTTTGTCGTGAACCATGAGACGGACGACGCCACCTGGGAGGCCTGGACCCGGCGGCACGCCAAGGACGTGCTCCTGATCTCGCATCTGGTGCATCAGCACTTCATGCGGTTGATGAACAGGGAGGTGGCCGAGGCCACGCCGGACCTGTCGCCGCGGGAGAAGGAGGCGCTGACTTTGCTGAGCCTCGGTCACAGCCGCGCGCAGGTGGCCGACCAGCTCTCGATATCCGAGAGCACGCTCCGGGCCTACATCGACTCCGCGCGGCACAAGCTCGGCGCGCAGAACACGACCCACGCCGTCGCCCAGGCGCTGGCGCGCGGCATGATCGTGCCCTGAACGCTGCCGGTTGCCGACAAGGCGGCGGACTTGCGCGGGCATCGGGCGGCGGGTATGTGCGGGCGCTCCCATCGCGAGAGGCTCCCATGCATCGCTACCGCAGTCATACCTGTGCCGCCCTGACCCATGCCGATGTGGGCGCGACGGTGCGCCTGTCCGGCTGGGTGCACCGGGTCAGGGACCACGGTGGGGTGCTCTTCATCGACCTGCGTGACCATTACGGTGTGACGCAGATCCTGTGCGACGAGGACAGCCCCGCCTTCCGCGCCGTGGAGCGGGTGCGGGCCGAATGGGTGATCCGGATCGACGGCGTGGTGAAGGCGCGGGCGCCGGAGCTCGTCAACCCGAAGATCCCGACCGGCGAGATCGAGGTCTTCATCCGAGAGATGGAGGTCCTGTCGGAGGCGGCGGACCTGCCGCTGCCGGTCTTCGGCGAGCCGGAATACCCGGAAGAGACGCGACTGAGGTACCGTTTCCTCGACCTGCGGCGGGAGCGGCTGCACCGGGCGATCATGCTGCGCTCGCAGGTGGTGGCAAGCCTCAGGCACCGGATGATGGAGGGGGGATTCACCGAGTTCCAGACCCCCATCCTGACCGCGTCGAGCCCTGAAGGAGCGCGCGACTTCCTGGTGCCGTCGCGGCTCCATCCGGGCAAGTTCTACGCGCTGCCGCAGGCGCCGCAGCAGTTCAAGCAGCTGATCATGGTCGCGGGCTTCGACCGCTACTTCCAGATCGCGCCCTGCTTCCGCGACGAGGATCCGCGCGCGGACAGGAGCCCGGGCGAGTTCTACCAGCTCGACGTCGAGATGAGTTTCGCGACCCAGGAGGACGTCTTCGCGGCGATCGAGCCGGTGATGCGCGGTGTCTTCGAGGAGTTCGGCGGCGGGCGCCCGGTTACCCAGAGCTTCCCGCGGATCGGCTATCGCGACGCGATGCGCTGGTACGGCACCGACAAGCCCGACCTGCGAAACCCGATCCGCATGGAGCCTGTCAGCGAGCATTTCCGCGGCTCCGGGTTCAAGATCTTCGCCTCGCTGCTCGAGAAGGAGGGGACGGAGGTCCGCGCCATCCCCGCCAAGGGCGGCGGCAGCCGCAAGTTCTGCGACCGGATGAACGCCTTCGCGCAAGGCGAGGGCTTGCCGGGGATGGGGTATATCTTCTGGCGTGCGCCAGAAATGAAAGAAATCGTATCTTCTACCGGCAGCGTGCCGCCTGAAGCGGCTGGACCCATTGCTAAAGCGCTTGGGCCAGAACGGACCGAAGCGATACGGCAGAAGTTCGACTTGGGAGTTGAGGACGCGGTGTTCTTCGTCGCCGGGCGGCCGGAGGAGTTCGAGCCGGTCGCGGCGAAGGCGCGGGTGGTGATCGGCGAGGAGCTCGGGCTGACCGACCGGGAGAAGTTCGAGTTCGCCTGGATCGTCGATTTCCCGATGTTCGAGCGCGATCCCGACACGGGCGCCCTGG